>JAJYCH010000288.1 GCA_021778575.1 Planctomycetota bacterium | reverse complement strand
AGGCAATGCCGCCTTCGATGGTCGCCAGTCTCCTCTGGCCGCTGGCGCTGATCGCCCTGACCACGCTCAGCGCCGCCACCTGGCTGTTTCGACGCCGGGTCGAGTGAGCCGGGCCGCCAGGGGCAGATCCACGGCAAGGAATAGATCGGGTTCGCGCCGTCCGTCCGCGAGCCAAAGGCTCCGGACTGGCTCGGCTTCCGTCCTCAATCAGCATCACGCTTGTGGGCAAGGCAAAATTCTTGCCGCCAAACATATTGGCTCATGTTTGGAGAACGGTGAGGAGGGAAGCCACACAGGTTGGAAATAACCTTCCGAACAAAGAACGACAAGAGTGGCAGGGGTTACGGAGAGATGTCGGCTGGGTCAAGACCCGGCGATTTGGAGGTTGCCGACGGAAAAGCTGGGTCAAGACCCAGCCGACGACGTGATCCCGAGCCGGGCGAATATCGGGAAGTGATTGACGTCGTGTTCCCCGCGTCTTCTTCGCACAAGCCAGAAGACTCGCGCTTCGAGCGACGCCAAACCCTGACGACGCGGGGCGTGGGAACGAGTGTTTCTATTCACGAAATAGCAATTACGGATGATTTGGCGGTTGGTAATCTTTCTCCCGACCGAGCAAGAAAGTGTGACCCTTGAAGATTCGGAAAAGATAGTAAATCGAGGGAAACAACACCAGCGAACCGGCTCCAAGCGCGACCAACAGAAGTTTCTGGACGTTGGGTGGAGACGCGCTGTTCGTGATCTCGATCGAAGGTGGGACCAGGTAGGGGTACTCCGCCAGCGCGCATCCCCAGAGGATGAGTGCGACCTGACACATCGCCGACACCCTCGCGACTCGAAACCATCGGACCCAGAGCGCGGCCAGGGTCACGACCGCAACCGCACCCGTGGCGAAGCGCACGGGCCTGCCCCAGTGTGAGCCGCTAAGGCCATCGAATACGAGGGGGGCCTCGACCCGGGCCACGAGATAGACCGTCCAGGCAGTTCCACCCAGAACCACGGCCGCGAGCAATGCCTTCTTCCGAAATTCCTCTTGCAAGTCACGATCGGAAGTTTCAAGAGTCAGGTACACCGCCGCGATGAAGGCGAAAATATTGAGCGTGAACAGTCCCACGACGAGCGGGAACGGCCGGAGCCATGTTGTGAATAATGGCACCTCGCCTCCCGCTTCGACGACTCGCCCCGGCTCACCCGTGGCGATGGCGCCGATGACCATACCGAGCAGAACAGGGGTTACCACGCTGGGTATCGAGAACCATCGGTTCCAGCGTTTCTCACCCGATTTGCTGCGGTCGTAGCTCCGGAACGTGAAAGCCGAGCCTCTCAACACCACGCCCACCAGCATCAGAGAGAGTGGCACGTGTAGGGTTGTCATGACGGCCGAGAAGGCTGCGGGGAACCCTGTGAAGAGAAGGACGATGACGATGATGAGCCAGATGTGGTTCACCTCCCAGACTGGCCCGATCGCATCGGCGATCAATTCGCGTTGGGCCTTGGCCCTCGGGCCTCGGGCGAGAAGGTCCCAGACTCCGGCTCCGTAGTCCGCGCCACCGAAGAGCGTGTAAAGCACCAGGGCGACCAGCATGATTCCGGCGACCATTTCCGCCGGATTGATCGAGATCAAAGTCATGAATGAGCCTCTCCCGGATTCGCCAGTCCCAGTTCGTCCGGTCGAGGGCTCGCGAGGAACTCGCGACTCAGAAGCCAGACAACGACGATGCCCAGGATTGCATAAAGGGTGGAGTAGCCCAGCAAGGAGACCCAGAGCCCCGTCACGGGCGTAACCGCCTCGGTGGTCCGCATCAACCCTTGGATAATCCAAGGCTGGCGACCGACTTCGGTGACCGTCCAGCCGGCCTCGACCGCGAGCATCCCGAGCGGGCTGACGAGGGTGACCACCGTCAGGAACGCGAGTCCCTCGGGAAGCCGCCGGTGCCTCCACGAGAACCAGGCCGCCCAGAGAGCGACGAGCGCCATGGCCGTCCCGCAAGCCACCATGATTTGAAACGCCACGTGAACCACTCGGACGGGTGGGCGATCCTTCGGTGCGACGGATTCGAGCCCGGCGACCTCGGCGTTCGGATCGTTATAGGCCAGGATGCTCAGCCCAGCCGGAATTTCCAGGGCATAGGGAGTCGTTCCGGTCGATGGATCGGGGAATCCGCCGATCCGAAGCGGGGCGCGTCGTTCCGTCTGGAATTGCGCTTCCATCGCGGCGAGTTTGATCGGCTGGGTCTTCGCGACCACCTGGGCGGAGAAGTGGCCACTCATCGGTTGCAGTACGGAAGCCACCCCGCCGATGGCGAGGGCGATCGCCAAGGCCTTGCGGTGGAATGGATTCCCGCGGTCGCGAAGCAGCAGAAACGCGTGGATGCCGGCGACGAGCATCCCGGTCGCGGCATAAGCCGCGAGGGTCATGTGAAGTGTCTCCGAGACCATGGCCGGGTTCAGCAAGGCGCCGATCGGGTCGATACTCGTGGTCGTCGAGCCGTCTCGCGTGAACCCGGTGGGCGTGTTCATCCACGCGTTCGTCGAGACAACCAAGACCCCGGAGAGAGCTCCGCTGAAGGCCACGAGTACGCCGGCGAGCCAGTGGGTGATCGGCGGGATGCGGTCCCACCCATAGATGTAGATTCCCAGGAAGATCGCCTCGGTGAAGAAGGCGAATCCTTCGAGGCCGAACCCGACCCCGATGATCGGCCCGGCGAACTTCATGAACGCAGGCCAGAGCAGCCCGAGCTCGAAGGACAGCACCGTCCCGGAAACCGCGCCGACGGCGAACAGGATCGCCGCCCCCCGAGCCCAGCGACGGGCAAGAATCCGATAGGTCGGATCTTTCGTCCTCAGCCAGAGCCCCTCCGAGACGACCATCAGGAGCGGCAAACCGATGCCGACGACCGCGAACAGGATATGAAAGCCGAGCGACATGGCCATTTGAAGCCGCGCCGCGAGTAGATTCGACATGACGGACCCCGATCGTCGTGAGGCAAGATGGGCGACAGGTCGCAGGAATCGCGAGCGCGACCCGTAGACGAATCACAATTTATCTTTTACGTGATAATGCTGAAATTTCGTAAAGCTCGATCGATTTAAATGATGTTATTCTTATTGTCAGCGTCGATGATATCACAATAGTTGGAAATCCCCGGCGATTTTTCTCGCCGGGGTCGGATATCCCGAGGGTAATATCCTCTTGCCGGGGTTATTTCCGGCCTTTCTTCGCTCTCAGCTCCTCCAGTTCAATCGGGAGCCTCACATCCGGCGAGAGGACGTAGGGCTCTTCGCCGGTCACGGCCCAGAACAGCCGAGGGGGGCCGCTTGGGTACGTCTTGCCGGTTGCCCAGGTGTGATAGACTTTTCCCCAGAGTGTCCGAATCGTCGCGAGGGTCTTCTTCTCGTCCTCGCCGGTCTGTGTCATGCTTTTGAGCAAGCCCGAGTCCACCTCGTACTTGTGATCGTGCCAGTAGAGTTTTTCCTCGGCCGGCATCTTCTGATAGATCGCGTCGGTGACGAGATACTCGATGCCGATCAGCTTGGCGTTGGGTCCGGTGCCATCGTAGAGAACGCACTGGCTAATGTCGTCGTTGAGCGTCTTGCAGTAGTGGTAGGCGACTTGCGGGTACTCGGGCAACTCCTTCAACAGGTGAACCCCGGCGAATGCCAGCGGACAGTGCATGATCTCCTCGATCGGAGCCTTGACACCGGACGCGGGCTGGCCATGGCCTGGTTTGGCGTCGTCCGCCCTGGCTGGAGTTGGCCTCGTGGCGCTGGTCAGGAAAATTCCAACGACAACGCCGATCAGCGAAGCGAAAACGACCGCCAAAGGGGGACGGCTCTTGGACAGGAACTCGAGTTTCCCTCGCATGATGCATTCCTCACAGAGAAGTTTTGAGCTGATCCGAACAGGGGTCATTTCTCGGAACCACCCGCCGGATGGCGGGTCGGGGAGAGAACCTGGGAGCGAACGATGAGAGGCAGATCATCGGCGATGACCCGCTTGTCCTGAGGTGCCTGGAGCGGCGAGTGCTTCGCCAGATACTGACGGACCGCCTCATGGGCGTCAAGGCTCAGGACTTCAGGCTTCTGAACATGGGGGATACGGCAGAGCTTGTCGGGTTCGTCCCCCTCTCGTTCGCAAGCCACCAAGGTGTAGAGCCGATCCTCTTCGAGAGGTTTGCCAGCGATCCGAATCTCACGGACCCGGTGCCCGTCCGAGGCGTGGGCGGCGAACCGGAGCGTCATTCCTGAAGGTCGGGGCAGCCAGCCGCCGAAGAGCTTCATCGGGTCGGAGGCAAAGACGTGATCCGTCTCCCGTTCCCAGAAAGCCCGGAGTTGCCGGCCCGTGACCTTGCCGACCTTGAGTTTCGTGGTGATCGGAAACCAATCCCAGAGGTCTGCCTCACGGATCGGACCGGGTAGAAGCGGTGGCGAGAAACGGAACCCATTGGACAGGGCGATTTCCGTGCCGGCGACCTCCCGCAGGGCATTCGAAAGCACATCATCAATACTCGTCTCCACGACATTGTACCGCATCAGCGGTACGTCCGTTTGTCCGATGGGCTTGTCGAGCCGGGAACGCATCGGGGCGAGCGTCTCGTCCACGACTCGCTTGACCTCCGGGTCTTCGGCGAACCGATCCGCTCGGAGTTCGATCAATTCCCACTTCCGATCGACGAGCTTGCCGTCCCGGATGGTGAAGTCGAGCCGACCGAGGAACGAGCCGAAACTCCCCGGCTCGACGACCCAGGTATTGCCCCGGACGATCGGTTCGTAGGTCCGTTCGTGGGTATCGCCCGAGAGCACGAAGTCCACCCCCTTGAGCGTCTCGGCCAGGCGGATCGACTTCGGCAGGCCGACATGGGTCAGGAGTACGACGACCTCGACTTTCTCTTTCTCGCGAAGTTCCGCGATGAGCGGCGGAAGCACTTCGACCCCGTCGTAAGAAAGCCCCTTGCTGTAGCTGGGCGGTTGTCGTTCCGGTACGTCGGGATCGGTGTAGCCGATGACGCCGATCCGGACACCGCCGACTTCCTTGACGAGATAGGCTGGGAAGACGAGTCTTTTTGTCTTCGAATGCCGGAGGTTGGCGGCGATCAGCGGGTGGTGGAACTCTCTGGCTCGATCTTCAAGGACTTCGGCCCCATAGACGACCTCCCAGTTGCCGGGAATGCCCAGGTCGAGTTTCAAGGTGTTGATCGGGGCGACGACCGCCTTTCCCTCGGTCCAGGCGGCTGCCGCCGATCCCTGAATCGTGTCCCCCGCGTCCATGAAGAGGACACGCCCCGGCCGTTCTTCGCGGAGGGCCTGGATCGCCGTGGCGATCCGGGCGACGCCGCCCGCCCTGGTCATCTCGTCCTTTCCTCCATGCCAGAAGAACTCGGGGTGGGTCTCAAACTGGGCATGCAGATCGGCGATGTACGCCAACGTGACCGACCGAGGTTCGTCCTTCCGGACATTGTCCACTGGCTGCGCGACGGCGCTCCCCGTCAGCAGCAGGCCGGCGCACGCGAGCTTGAAAATCATATTCCGAGCGGTCATCCGTGGGCCTCCCGGCTCAGTATTTGATGATCTGGTAACCCTTGGACACCAATTCGGCCAGTGTGACGATCGAGTTGGGCACGACCTCGTCGACGCCTGGTTCGAGCTTCTCCCTCGAAATGTCGAAGCGTTTCAGAGCTTCGCCACAGACGATAATGCGTGCCCCAGCCTCCTTCGCTTCCTTGATGGCCACGGACACGAGTGGCGGCTTCGCGGTGATGTCCCTGGCGAAAGCTTGAACGCCTCGCCCGTAGACGAGCAGCACGGAGTCGTCGAGGAAGCCGGATTTCTTGGCCATCCCGGCGTGACGGATCGCCATGTTGACGGTCTGAAGGTCTTCCAAACCCGTGGCCAGGACAAAGACCATCTTGCCGTGGCCCTTCGTTCCCGGCTCGGCGGTTGCCTTGGCCGCTTCCGTCTTCGGGTCGTCCGCCGCTCTGGCCATCGCCAGCAAGCCACCGAGAGCGAGCAACATGCCCGCGACGATCCATCCGGATTGACGAGTCTTTGACATCGGATTCCTCCTGGGTTGCAGTTTGTTGAAGTGTTTTCGGAGACTCAGGCTCACGGGCCGTGACAAGATCAAGCCTGGCGGTGGACGGATTTGCTGGGCGAATCATTCTTCCTTCACATTCAGAAGGAACCGACCGCGCCGTGGTTGTTGTTTATTTCTTGGGTTCAGGAGCGAACCCGGCCTGGATCAGGTCACGGTAACCGGTTTTGAGGGGACGGGCGTCGTAGCCGAGCTTTTTCAGAGCTTCCGCCCCTGGCAGGGCTCGACCGCCGGCGGCACAGTGACAGTAGACCACCGAGCCTTTGGGCAGAGACTTCGCCAGTTTCGCCTTCTCCACGTCGCTGATGCCGTCCCGTTCCCACTCCGAGAGCTTGCTCAAGGGAAGGAATACCGCATTTTTCAAGTGGCCCTTGTCCCACTCGCGAAGCTCTCGCACGTCGGCGAGGATCGCCTTCTTCGACTCCACCTTCGCCTTGATCTTGTCCAGC
>JAJYCH010000287.1 GCA_021778575.1 Planctomycetota bacterium | reverse complement strand
CCCGAGGAGTTCACACCCGATCCGACTTCCCAACAACCGAGCCGGCCTGGGCCCACCACATCCCCCTGACCCGGCCTCCCCTGGCGAGCGAACTGGCCTCGACCCACGCGTAGCGGGCCACTAAGCCTCAAAACTCCGGCGGAACAGGTCGAGATTGCTTCTGGACCCCAGAACCACCGCGATATCTCCGGCGGCGAACGGTTCGTCTCCGGAAGGCGGGAACTCGACACGGCCGTCGAGACGCTTCACGGCGATGACCATCACTCCGGTTCTTCGGCCGATGTCGGCGTCTCTCAGCGAGAGGCCGTCGAGTGGCCCTCGGAGCTTCACGGGAACCTCGTCCATCTCGATCGCCAGACTGGATCGTCGGGTCACCAGTTCGGTGAATTCGACCGCCGACGGGTTGGTCAGGAGCGAGACGATCCGGTGCGCCCCGATCGCGGCGGGCATCACCACGTGGTCGGCCCCCGCCTGGTGGAGTGTCTTCAGCGTCATCGGCGCCTCGGCCCGGGCGATGATCTCGATCTTGGGGGCGAGCCGTTTTGCCGTCAGGGTCAGGAAGACATTCTCGGCGTCGGTGGGCAGGACGACGACCAGCGTCTTGGCCCGTTCCAGACCGGCCTGGTGAAACGTTTCCTCGTCGGTGGCGTCGGCATGGAGGTAAACGTACTCGCGACGTTCAATGTCCATCACCCGTTCGATCGCCCGTTCGATCACCACGAACGGAAGCTTGGCGCTGTTCAGTTCCTCGCTGATCAGCATCCCCAGCCGGCCGTAGCCGATGATGATCGTGTGCCCCACCATCGCGTCGATCTGTCGCCTCATGCGCTGCCGTCCCAGGTAGTTGCGGATCTCCCCCTCGGCGAAGAACTGGACGAAACCGGCGACCGTATACGCCACCGCGACCAGCCCGAGGGCGATCACCATCATCGTATGAATCCGGAGGGGCGTCGAGGTCGTCGGTCGAACCTCGCCGTAACCGACACCGGAGATCGTGATCACGACCATGTAGAGGGCTTCAAAAAAGGGCCAGCCAAACGACATGTAGCCGATCACGCCGAAGACAATGACCGTTGCCAGGCCCGACAGACCGGCCGCGATCCGCCGGACCGATGACCGTTGCCAGAGCTTGATCTCGCGTTCTCCGCGCGAGTCGCCTCGATTCGTCCGAGTTTGCTGAGGAGCCATGAACAGCACGCGCGGTAGAAGGTCAGACTGCGCCGGGGAAGGACCGACGGCCAGCGAACCGGCGGACTGAGATCTTACGCGTTGGATCGCGGGCTGTCGCTAGTTTCCTGGTGACGAGTCCGGCGAATCAGAGCTTGGGCCGGAGCCTCTGGTTGATTGCGACCGCCAGAATGATGACCGTCCCCAGAACCAGACCCTCGACCTGGGTACTGTTCAGCTCGATCACGACATGCGTCTTGCCGAGAAAAAAGTCAATCTTGCGGACGACCAGCCCGGTCCCCCGGATCAAGGTCTGGAGCAGGATCAAGCCCAGGACCGTCCCCCGGATCGAGCCGACCCCGCCGGCCAGGCTGCATCCGCCGACGACGGCCGAGGTAATCGCGAACAGTTCGTAGGAGATCCCCAACTGCGGGCTGGCTTGCCCCCCTCGGCCAGCGAACAGCAGACCGGCGAGCGCGGCGAGAACGCCGGACAACCCATAGGCAAACGCCTTCAACCGGTTGATCTTCAGACCGCTGAGCCGGGCGGCGGCCTCGTTACCGCCGAGCGCGAACAGATGCCGACCGAGGACCGTGCAGCCCATCATCAGGCTCACCACGATCGCCACGACCGCGAACGTCGCGAACGTGTTGATTTCCGAATTACCGAGCTTCCGGAACAACTCGCTTCTGACGGTGATCGCGCGGTTCTCGGAAAGAATCGACGCCAGACTCCGCAGACCCGACATCGTGGCCAGGGTGGCGATGAACGGCGGCAGCCCAAAGTGATTGATCAAAAACGCATGAAACAGGCCGACGAACAACCCGATCAACAAGCTGATCGTCATCGAGGCGACCACGACAAAATCCGACGGCGGAGTTCCGCTGGAGCCGTCATGAAGCCACGAAGTCATCAATTTGGCACAGACGACCGATGACAGCGCGACGACCGCGCCCACCGAGAGGTCGATCCCCCCCGAGATGATCACGACCGCCGCGCCAACGGCCAGAACGCCATACAGGCCAATCTGCTGAAGCAGCGAGAGCTGCGCCGGCCTGGTAAAGAACGAATCGGGTGGAGCCAGCGCGGCGATCACTCCCAGGAGCAGACCGATGCTCACCAGTAGCCCGAATTCCGGTGAGCGGATCACCGTCAGGAACGTCTTGAGGTACTTGTTCTCGACCATGATTCTCGATTTCTCGGCTTCGGAAAGTTCCTGACGATGATCCAGATGACAGCGGTCCACCCGAGCGATGCACCGCTCCGACGATTTCACCAACTGGCGTTCGAACGGCTTGGCTCAGGAACTCTTCAGCTTATTGCCGGCCAGCCATTCTTTCATCTCCTTGATCGTGATGACATCCTTTCCCTTGACGGGGGAGTCGGTCGTCGGCACGATCACGCGGACACCCGTGTCGAAGCTGGTCGTCGGCTTGGGGAACATCTCGTCGAGAGTCGCCTTGTCGTCGGTCATCATCGCCTTGAGGGCTCGAACCCCCTCGAATCCGATCTTGTACGGATTCTGGCAGATCGAGACGTCGATATTCCCCTTTTCCAGTTGTTCGACGGCCAGCTCGTCGAGGTCGAAGGTGACGACGGTGGCCGTCTTGCGGAATTCGGGCTTCTTGGCGACCTCGACGGCGATCCTCGGCCCGTTGTACGAGTAAAGGCCGAGCATGACGCCGGTTTCGGGGTGCTTGGTGATCGCGACCTCGGCCAGCGACTGGGCCTTGTCGTCGTTGTGCTGGTCCTCGAAGATCTCGATCGGCGGCTTGATGAACTTGGGCCCGGCCCCGGTGTAGAATCCTTCGAGACGAGCCTGAGCGTTGCTGGCCGAAGCCTCGCCAACGAAAACGGCGACCGTGCCGCCTTGCGGCCGAAGTTGGGCAGCGGCCTTGCCGGCCACCTCTCCCGCCTTGGCGTTATCGGTCCCGATGTAAAAGCTCCGGCTCTCCGCGGCGCTCGGGCTGACGTCGGAATCGATCGTGATGACGAACTTGCCGGCATCCTTGAGCTTCTTCATCGCCTCGGAGATTCCCGGCGCGTTGCCGTTCACCGCCGAGACGCCAATTCCCTTGACGTCGGAGGCGCTTAACGCCTCTTCGAGAAGACGAATCTGCCCCTCGACTCCACCGCCGTTTCGCTTCAGTTCGACGTCGGTATTGAACTTGGTTCCAGCGGCTTTCATGCCGGTCTCGACGGCTGTCCACCAGTCGGAATTGCCGTTGGCCACCAGAACGATCCGGCCTCCCGTGCTGGTCGAGGGAGCGGTCTTGGCGGCTGGAGCCGTGCCTCCCGGGACGCCATCACCGCCGCAACCACCCGCGAATAAGGCCATCAGCGTGGCCAGAGTCCCGAAATTCCGCGCCCGTACTTTCCAGGATCGATGCACGATCAGGACCTCCGCCCCGAGGGCGTCCGCGTTTTCGACAAGTTGTCCGGGAATTGTTCAATCGAGAAGCTCGATCTCGCTTGATCTTAGCGTTCCGGGCCGTCCAGGGGAACCGTCCCGATCTTATCAACGGGATTAATCCTCCTTTCGCCCCCTCGGATCGATCCCCCCTTGCAATCGGAGCCTCAGGGTCCGATCATCAAGGTTCAAGAAGGGCCACTTCGAGGGACGAGAGGCAAGGCGTGATGGCGGCGACGCGTTGGGATGACCGGGTCTACGGCAGTGTGACGATCGACGATCCCGGGGTCCTGGCCCTGATCGAGTGCCCGACTTTCCGGCGACTCCAGGGAATTCGCCAGGCCGGTCCGTCGGCGCTGGCGTTCCCATTCAAGACCGTGACCCGGTTCGAACATAGCCTGGGAGTCTATCTCCTCCTCGGCAAGCTGGGAGCCGATCGGCGCGAACAGGTCGCCGGACTCCTGCATGATATCTCGCATACAGCGTTCTCTCACGCGGTTGATTTTGTCTTCGCTTCCGACGAACAGGATCATCACGAGAGCCTCAAACCCGAGTTCCTCAACCGGCCCGACATGGTCACGGCCCTGGCTGAGATGGGTTTCCAGCCCGCCGAATTCTTTGACGACTCGGTTTATCCCCTGCTGGAACAGCCCTTGCCGCTGCTCTGCGCCGACCGGCTCGACTACTTTTTCCGCGACAGCCTGGCCTGTTCGGTGACGACGCCCGAGCAGATCACCCGGTTTATCGACCACCTGGTCGTCGTCGGCACCACGATCGCATTCAACGATCCGGTCGTGGCCCGGGAAGCGTCCGAACGGTTCTCGGTCATGAATCGCGAGTGGTGGGCCAGCCCGACCGAAGCTTATATCTACAACGAATTCGCCGACGCGATCCGCGAGGCTTTCCGGACCGGTTTGCTCCGCAAGATCGACCTGCTCGGCGACGATGCGCTGGTCCTCGGAAAGCTCCGGGCGGCCAAGGTCGGACGGATTGGTGAGAAATTGCAGCATGTTCTGCGGTTTCGTCCCGAATCGGTTCAGGGATACACGCCCAAGGTCCCACCGAAGACCCGCTGGCTCGATCCGGCGGTGCTCGACGGAACGACACTCCGGCGGCTCTCCGAGCGCGCTTGATCGGCTCGGAATTCGGATCGGCTCAAGCAACCGATGGGGCTGGCCGATCCTAACATTGACAGATCCGAGACGCCCGACTACGATCCCTCCGCGCCTTTGAAGCCCCCCGTTTCAAAGCCAGGAGCAAGCTTCGAGTCACCGCCGAGACCCGAGATTGGTCGCTGCCCTGGGAAATCATGGGCCGGGACCGTCGGGTGATCGCCCCGAGGCGGGAGCGTTGCCCCAAGAGCTGCGAAAGCCCTCAGGATGGGGCGACTGGCCCCGAGCTGGGCCAAGTGCGGAACGATTGAGCGGTCGAGGATTTCCTCCGCTCGATCCCAGGGAAGTCTGACCGCGCATGTTAACCACGCCCATCAAGACTCGCCCGAAACTCCGACGCCGGCCGACCACGGCACCGCGACCCGACGACCTCCGGCCAGTCCGGATCACCCCGCCTCGGCGGATCGCCACTAACTTTCTCTCGCTCAGTGCCGCCGAGATCGCCTGCCGAGGAACCTCGGTGGTCGTGACCCTCTCGCTCGCAACCTGCCTGGGACGAGCGGGTTACGGTCGGATTGAGTTTGCGTTCAACATCGTCTTCTGGCTCGTCCTGCTGGTCCGCAACGGTTGCGAGGTGATCGCCGCTCGCGAACTGGCTCGACACCCTGGACTGGTCCGACCGCTGGTCAACCATCTGTTCTTCATCAAGATCGTCGTCGCGATCAGCCTTTTCTTCGCACTGGCGATCGTCGCGGCGACCACCTTGACCGACCCCGCCGACCGGAAACTCCTGACGCTCTACGGGTTGATGCTCCTCACGACGGCCATGGGGCTCGACTTCGTCTACCGAGGGATGGAGCGGATGGGTCTGGTCGCGATCTCGCTCTATATCCGGACGGTCGTCTATGCCGTGGGAATCTGGTTCTGGGTTGGCGATGCAACGCGGATCGCCTGGGTGCCGATCTGGCTGGCGGTGGGCGAAACTTGCGGGATTGCCCTGGTCTGGTCGCAATATGTCCGCGAATATGGGTTTCCTCGGCCAATCTTGAGCGCCCGGTTCCTCCGGGTCTTCTTGAAGCGTTGCCAGCCGGTTTTGATGATTCAAGTGGCTCAGACGGTCCTGGGTTCGATCGACCTGATGGTCGTCGGCCTGTTCTGCACCTGGGACCAGGTTGGTCTGTACGGCGCCCCGCACCGGATGGTCGCGGCGGCTCTGACGTTCGGGATGATCTTCCAGCAAGTCGTCTTCCCGACCCTGGCCCGATCCTGGCGCGACACGCCGACGGCCGGTCGGAAGTCGCTCGACGCCCTGGTTCGTGGTTTGATGCTGGGACTTGTCCCGCTGTCGGTCGGGGCGACGATCCTTGCCGGGCCGCTCGTCCAGTTCCTCTTGCCGGCCTTCCAGGGAGCCGGACCGCTGCTCGCGCTGGGGATCTGGCGGGCTCCGTTGTTGACGCTCGCCTTCCTTTATCACATGACCCTGATTGCTCTCAATCGCGAGTCAGCCGGCGTTCGCCTCCTGGCGGCTGGTGCCCTGGCATCGGGACCTCTGGTCGGCTTGCTTCTCTGGCAGTTTGGACTGACGGGGGCTGTCTCCGGCATCCTGGTGATCGCCCTCAGCCTGGTCGTTGCCGGTTATAGCTGCCTGGCCCGCGAACATCGCCAGCCGGCCTGGCATCATCATATCTTCCGGCCGTTGATGGCGTCGTTGGTGATGGTTCCGGTCTGTCTGATCCTGCTCCGCTGGCATGTCCTGGCGGCGGTTCTGGGCGGAGCGATCGCCTACATCGTCGTTCTCGCGACGATTGGTGGGTTACGCATCGCGGATCTGCGTAACCTCGTCGGTCGAAACTGATCAGGCCGA
>JAJYCH010000286.1 GCA_021778575.1 Planctomycetota bacterium | reverse complement strand
GCGTGTGGTTGGCGGTCTCGGCAACCATCGTCCGGATCACCGTCAGCTCATCGGCCAGCTCGGCGATGTGCGGGAAGAGGTCGGAGACCCAGAGCCCGCTTTGCCCGTGCTGGTGGAACGACCAGTCGGGCTGGCGGAGCCGACCGACCTGACCGAAGAAGACGTCGGGCTTGGTCGAGGTCTGGAGCGACTGGCCATGCTTGGCGATCAGTTCGGGCTTGTAGTCGAACGAGTCGAGATGGCTCATCGCCCCGTGCAGGCAGATATGAATCGCCCGTTTCGCTTTGGGAGCAAAGTGCGGACAGGGCGGGTTCGACTCGCCCGGGACCCCGGCCTGAAGCGTGCCGTCGCGGAGCATCAGCGAGGCTGCCGCCGCTCCGGCCAGACCGCTGCCAACCCATGAGAAGAATCCCCGGCGATCAGTCCACATAGAGGAACTCGTTGCTGTTGAAGAGGACCCGAGCCAGAGTCGACGCGCCGAACTTCTCGACCAGTTTGACCGCTTCTTGCCGTTCGGCAACGTCGGGCGATCGGCCGAAGGCCAGGTGATAGGCCCGGTCGACCTGGCGTCCGACATCACCGCCCGACTCGCGAGCGAGCCGCTCGGCGAAGACGTCGGACAGATAAAGCACCAGCGAATTGTTCATCAAGGCCAGTGCCTGAATCGGCGTCGTCGTGACAGCCCGCCGAGGGGTGGTCGTCGACGGGTCGGGACAGTCGAACGCGTCGAGCAAACCGCTCCGAGATCCACGAATCCAGGCCCGGTACAGGGTCCGTCGGTCCAGGCCGGGCTGCGACGGATCGACCTCGGTATACGTCACGATGTTGGTTCCGCGCTCATGATTGACGCGCAGATCGACGAAGCTCGGACCGCCCAGGTCGCGGTTCAAGCGGCCCGAACTGGCCAGCATGGCGTCGCGAACCATCTCGGCTTCGAGCCTCATCGGAGCCTTCCGCCAGAGCAGCCGGTCCGACGCATCCTGGGCCATCCCCGTCGGGTCGATCGTCGAATTCTGGCGATAAGCGGCCGAGGTCACGATCAGGCGATGGAGCGCTTTCAGACTCCACCCCCGGGCGACCAGTTCCGAGGCCAGCCAGTCGAGCAACTCCGGGTTCGACGGCAAACCGCCGCTGAAACCCAGGTCGCTCGGCGTCTCGACCAGCCCCGAGCCGAAATGGGCCTGCCAGAGCCGGTTGACGATCACCCGGGCGAACAATGGATTCCTGGGCTCGGTGATCCAGAGGGCCAGACGTCGCCGGCGCTCGGCTTCGGGAGCGTCAGGCGCGAGGCCGAAATTGGCGACGGTCGAGGCCAGACTGGCGATCCCACCGGCCGAGACGACATCGCCGGGCTGGCCCGGGTTCCCTCGAAGCTGGATCTTCGTCACGCCGGGTTCGCGAGGCAAGACCGCGTAGGCCTTGCGTGGCTTCGTTTTGATTTTGGCCCGAAGCTGGTCGACCTCGACCCGAAGCCGGTTCAGCTCGTCGCGACCTTCCACCGGTAATGCCTCGGCGATCTCCCGAGGAAGGACGTCCAGGCTCGACGACCCCGCCGACGCCGCGACTTCGGCCGCTTCCAGAGCCCTGTCGTAGAGCCTGGCCCGGACGATCGTGCCCGCCAGCATCTTGTTGCCGCCGGTCGGCGAGTGCCGGAGCCCGAAGACAATCTGAGCGGTCGGCAAGCTCAACGGGCCGCTGGAAAGGTACGCCTTGCTGCCATACGGCTGACCCTCGCGAAAGAGTCGAATCGTGCCGTCGGTGGCATAAGTGATGGCGACGTGGACCGGGCGTTGCCTGGCATCGAGCTCGGTCGGGCCTGCCGCCGACTCGGTCCGGACGAACCCCTCGCTGCCGGCCATCCACCGCCCGGGTTCTTGCTCGCCGAAGACAATCGCGTCGAACGCCGACCCGTCGAGGGCCTGGAGGCTCACGACGCCCCCTCCCCGCTGGTCGAGGTTGTCGAGCTTTACCCAGGCTTCGAGCGTCTTCGCCTTGAGCATCACCGGCAGGTTCGGCGTCTCGGCGAAGCCCGACTTGCCGTCGACTCGCAGCCCCTCCGGCCCGATCGTCGCGCCCCCTCGGAGAACGACCTTGAGCGAGCCCACCGAGTCGTCGAGTCCGCGATCGAAGTCCCAGGCGGCCATCGGCTTCGGTGCGGGCTGGGGTTTCTGGCGGCGCTGGGCGAGGATCTGGTCGCGGACCGGGGCCTCGATCGACCGGATCTTCGCGGCGAGTTCTTCGATCTCGCGCTGGGTGGCGACCGTCTCGGGATCGAGGCTCGACAGGTCCCGCTCTCCCTGGCGGACCCCGTCGAGAGCCGAGGCGAACTGGTAATATTCCGCCTGGCGGATCGGGTCGAACTTGTGGTCGTGACACCGGGCGCAGTTGACCGTCAGGCCGAGGAAGGTCTGGCCGACCGCGCCGATCATATCTTCAAGCTCATCCCCCCGGACAACCGCCTTCATCACCTGGCTGATCTGGTTCTGACCAACCGTGTCGAACGACCCGGCGACGAGGAAACCGGTCGCCTCGATCGCCGACGGATCGTCGGGACGAAGGACGTCGCCGGCAAGCTGGAGCCGGGCGAATTCGTCGTAAGGGAGGTCGCGATTGAGCGCGTCGACCACCCAGTCGCGGTAGCGATAGGCTCCGGGGCGGAATTCATCATATTCAAACCCGTTGCTCTCGCCGAACCGCGCCAGGTCGAGCCAGAGCCGGGCCCAGCGGACGCCGTAATCGGGCGAGGCGAGCAGTCGGTCGACCAGCCGATCATAGGCCTCCGGAGCGGTGTCGTTGACGAACGTCTCGACCTCTTCCGGAGTCGGCGGGAGTCCCGTCAGGTCGAACCGGAGTCGGCGGATCAAGGTCCGGCGATCCGCCTCGGCCCGAGGTTTGAGCCCCGCCTGTTCGAGCTTCGCGAGCACGAACCGGTCGAGCGGCGACCGCGACCAGTCGCGTTGAGTGACCGCTGGTGGTTCGGGCTTGTGGATCGGCTGGAGCGACCACCAGTCGCGACCGGCCCGGCGCTTCGTGGTGGCCTGATAAGGGTCGATCGGGTCGGTCCCCCAGCGGGCTCCCGAGCTGATCCAGTCGCGCAACGCCGCTTTTTCGTCGGCGGCAAGCTCGGCCTTGGGCGGCATCGCGCCCGACTCGACCTGCTCCCAGAGCAAGCTTTCGGCCGGCTTGCCCGGAACAATCGCCGAGCCCCCTTCCCCGCCCTCGAACGCTGTCGCCCGGCGCGAGAGATCGAGCTTCCCCTTCGGATCGGCCCCGGAATGGCAGTCAAGACAGCGCCTGACCAGGATCGGAGCGACCGACAGATCAAAGGCCGCGCCATCGTCGGCCCAGGCGGTCGAGATCCCCGCCAACCCACCGGCCAGCAGAGCCAGACCAGCCAGCGACCTCATGAAAACCACCGGAATCGAGGGGTCAAGCCCAGCATCCGACCTCCCGGTTGAACTTTTGTGGGAACCAACCCTTTCAGAGTAGTCGACCGGGCCGGATCACGCCAGCAGACAATTTTCGAGGCGGGACGGCTCGGGAGCGCGAGGTCGGGTGAGACGTCCCGTGAGATTCCAGGCGAGGTGATCTGCCGAGGCAGGCCGACGGATCACCGTCAAAATGAAGTCGCGAGCGGCCGGAGCGCTGGAAATCTTCGTGCGCGTCGGCGATGATCTCGTTCGCCCGAAAGTCGCCGACCAGTTCCTGGTGGACCAGAGGGAACAATTCCGAGGCGGCCGAACGGTTTGATGGTCTGGAGAGCCGCTTTTTCCCCCCTCTCGCTTCGTCGAGGTCCAACCGATGGCATTTCGCTTTCCCTGGCAGGCCAAGCCGAAGCCGGAGCCTGGTCCCGACGGCTTCACCCGGGCCAATGGAATGCCCGTCGTGCCGTTTGTGCTGGGGGTGGTGGGACATCGCGACGTCCGCGATACGGATCGCGAGACGCTGAAGCAGACCTTGATCACCTTGTTCCGCCAGTTTCAGGCCGCTTTTCCCCACACGCCGCTGGTTGTTCTGTCGTCGCTGGCCGAGGGTGCGGACCAGATCGCGGCCGAGGCGGCTCTCGACCCCAGTGTCGGGGCGTTTGTGCGGGTGCCGTTACCGCTTGAGCCAAATCATTATGCGAACAGTACTTCGTTTGGTAATAATGAGGCGGCTCGGGCCAACTTCTGGACGATCCTTAATTCGCCGAGGGTCGAGTCGTTCGTCGTCCCGCTCGCTCCGGGGCTGGTCCCGCCGAATGTCGACTGGGCCGCCGTGGCGACGATAAAAGCGGATGGTCCCGAGAAGACGCTCCGGCATCGCTGTTATGCCAACGCAGGCGCTTATCTGGCCCGGCGTTGCCATGCGATGGTCGCCTTGTGGGACGGCCCGGATGGCTCGCCTCCTCACGGGCCATCGGGGACCGAGGAGCACGTCAACTTCAAGTTGATCGGCGAGCCCCCCGAACATTTCCCCTGGCGAGAGACGGAACCGCTCGGCTTTCGCGGCGAACGAGGGCTGGTCTTCGTCGTCCACACCCCGCGCCAGAATGACAGGTCGCCTTCTGGAACCTCGAAGCGTCCTGCCGGTCAGATCCGCGTTCTGGTGCCGAATGACCGCGACGAGATCCTGGTCGTTCCCGACGACCAACATCCGGTCCCGCGCCGGCTCAATGGCTGGAAACGATTCTCGACTCTCGTCAAGGCCTCGCTGGGCGTCCACGCGCGTCACGACGTCCGGAACATGAACGACCAGATCGCGGCCGAGGTTTTTCAGTTCCGCGACCTGGGGACCACGATCGACGACTTTAACAAGGATCTCGAGAAACCGAAGGTCATCGCCGACGTTCTCAAATGTCTGCGGAAGAAGCAAGCGATTCTGACAGTTCACCATTTCGACCCAACACATAATTCGTGGCTGCTTCGCCTGTCTCGCCTCCATGAAGCGGCCGATGTCGTCTCGAACCGATTACAGCCTTGGCTTGACGGGGCGATCGTCACGGTGTTCGGGTTGCTGGGATTCAGTGCTTACACGTTTCATATGTACGCTCATTTTTATCGAATCATTGAGACCCCGCAGGGCAAGTCCGAACCGATTCATCAGCCGCTCTGGCTGCTGGCGTCGATGCTCCTTTTCGGTGCCGCAATGGGCCTGGTGGCGATCTTCTGGTGGAAGCGGACCGAGCAGCGCCGGCTTGATAGTCGGGCTCTGGCGGAAGCCTTGCGGGTCCGGCGGACCTGGTCGATGACCGGCGTCTCGAAATCGGTGGCCGACAGCTACATGAGTCAGCTCCGAGGCGAGGTGAGCTGGATTCGTCAGGCGCTCTTGCACGCCTGCCCGCCGCCGATCACCTGGATCGACCAGTTCGATCGGATCGCTGATCCGAAACGGCAGCTCCTGCTGCTCCATCGGGTCCGCCGCGAGTGGCTTCTCCACTCCGAAACCGGCCAGATCCCCCAGTTCAAGAAGCGCCATCACGACCTGAAATCCGAAGCCGCGAAATGGCGGCAGCGTGGCGTCAAGCTGGCGATTCTGAGCTGGGTCTGTCTGATCGTGATCTTGATCCTTGGCCTCCTGGAGCCGGTGCGCGAACGGCTTCATCCGATCGGCCTGGCTTCGGATGAGCCGGGCCGGTACTTCTTGATCGCGACTGGTATTTTGTTCATAGTGGGAGGGCTTTTCATCGCCTACTGTGAGCGCCAGGCGTATGAGGATCTGGAAAAGCAGTACGAGCGAATGTTGATCGTCTTCCGTTACGGCGACCACGAACTCCGGCAACGACTCCGCGAGCGCGACATCCCCGGAGCCCGACGGGTCTTCGAGGCGCTCGGTCGCGAGGCGATTCTCGAACAATCTCAGTGGCTCCTGCTCCGCCGCTCGCGCCCGCTTGAACTTCACATTGGCGGATGAGCCCCAGTGGCAGTGGCGGGATCGTCGGAGCGGACTTGTTGCCGGTGGGAATTTTTTGCTAGGATCGTGTAATTTTCCGGGCCGCGCCACCTTCCCGGTCCGCCTCGATCGGGGGAAGTGCGCGGCTCGCCATGCGCGCCAGTCGATCGATCGCTCGAGCGAGGAAGTCAGAGAGAAACGCCCGTGCCCAAGCGTACCGATATCCACAAGATCCTGATCATTGGCGCCGGCCCGATTGTCATCGGCCAGGCGTGTGAGTTCGATTATTCGGGCACCCAGGCGTGCAAGGCCCTGCGCGAGGAGGGTTACGAGGTCATCCTGGTCAACTCGAATCCCGCGACGATCATGACCGACCCCGAGATGGCCGACCGGACCTACATCGAGCCGATCACCCCGAGCATGGTCGAGCTGATCATCGCCGCCGAGCGCCCCGACGCCCTCTTGCCAACCCTCGGCGGGCAGACGGGTCTGAACGTCGGTCTGGCCCTGGCCGAGAGTGGGGTTCTTGAAAAATACGGCTGTCGGCTGATCGGAGCGACCGCCTCGGCGATCCGGATGGCCGAGGACCGCGCCCTGTTCAAGACCGCCATGGAAGAGATCGGCCTGGAAAGCGCCCGGAGCTTTCTCGCCCACTCGCTCGACGAAGCTCGGGCCGTCCGTGACGAGATCGGC
>JAJYCH010000285.1 GCA_021778575.1 Planctomycetota bacterium | reverse complement strand
TCGCTCAGGCTCGACCCACCCTACATTTTTCGCCTGGGACGGCTTGGCCGCGTTATGGACTCTCCGGCTGACTATCCCATGAAGATATGGGTACACCCGCCGATCAACCTGGTCCAGCCGATCCCGGGAAATCTGCACATTTTTTCGAAAACAACCCGCTTGATCCGGTTCGACCGCTAGTGCACGGTAGAACAAGATCGGCTGGGCTGGTCCCGGACGGGTTCCCTTAAATTCGGATCATCGAGGTTGCGCCTGTGCAGGACCGGGCGAGCATCATTGGAGCTGGTTTCACACCGGGACGTCGGTCGGTGAAAACCGTCCCGTTCGTCGAGTTGACCGGTGGTCGTGTTCAGGGCGTGATTTCGAGCGGTTCGGACAGCGCTCGGGTGTATGTCGCGTTCTTCGAAGCCGGAACCGGCCACTATTCCTGCGGAACCAACAACAACCGACCCTGCGGCGGTCTCCGTGGAGCCCCTTGTAAACACATTGCCGGGATGCTCGACGAGGCAATCCTTCAGTTCGGTGCCGAGCGGGTCGTTGAATACCTTGGTCTCACTCGCGAGACCGAAGCAATCGAGGACTCCGGCGCGATCTTCAAGGCGCTTCGAGGCTCCGAGAAAAAGGAGCCGCCGGGGATCCTCTTCAGTCGGTTTCTCAATTATCTCCGCTATTGCGAGCTGCCCTCGAATCCGGGCACGGTTCTCGAGATGGGCTGGTTCGTCTCATGAACCAACTGGCGTCGCCGCCTCCGGGAGTCGCGGAATCGTTGAGCCTGGTTGCGGGTTTCGACGACGCGCTGGTCCACGGGTTCGCCCGGCTGGGAGACGAACAGCGAGCGGGACTCGCCTCGCTCGCCAGCGTCTTTGCCGGGACGCCGCTCGGTCCTTCGCTGATCGATGCCATCGACGCGGTTGAAAGAAGCGAGTTTCTCGCCCGATCATTCCTGACCCTGGCTGCCGCGAGAGTCGCACTTCTAGGGGCCGCGCACGATGCCCTTACCGCCCAGCTCCGCCAGTCGCTCGATCGCCCGGCGGCGGAATCCGACCCGCTTGAACTCCCTTCGGCAACGCCCAGCCGCTCGGCCGCCGCGCTTTCGAGCACTCAGCACTGGTTGACCGAACTCGCCATCGCCGGGTTACGAAATCTGGAGGAATCCACGGTCGTCCCGTTCGAGTCGACCCTGGAATTGATCCAGGACGACCCCGACCTGATCGGCCTGGCAACTCTACTGGTCGGCTTCTCAAAAGAGCTGGTACGCTCGATCCCCGGTTCCTCGAAGGTCATTCCCGCGATGCGCTGGGGCGACCTCTGGTCGGGTGCGATGATCAGGACTCAGGAATTACCGCCAACCCCGACCTTCCGGCCAGCCAGCGGCCTCTTGACACCGCTCGGCCTCGACATCCAGGCTCATGAAAACTTCGTCTGCGCGATTCTTTACGGAGTCTTCGACGATGGCGAGCCCCGGACGGTCCGGATGCCATTTAACGGCTACAAGGTCGACGTGGTCTCCGGTCCCGAGATCTGGGATCTCTTTGAGCCCACCGCCGAACCGGTCCTGTCGGCTCTGGCTTCGGGCCGATCGCTTCAGATCGCCGGCGCCGAACTCCGATCCAACGGCGACTTGATCCCGCGGTCGTCTCCCGAACTCGGCGGCAAGTCCGACCCGTTCGCCGTCGCCGATCGGCTAACATCGCTTCCTTCTCCTCCCGCGCTGCTCAGGCACCCGGTTCATCTCGCCGAGGTCGTTCGACTTCCCGGCGACCACGGTCTGCCGCTGGCACTGGAACGGCTCCCGACCAATTCCGAGCTGACAGCCGGGGCCGTTGCCGACGCCTCCGACCTGATCGGATTGCTCCGGTTCGATCAAGGCGGCTGGCGGGTCCAGCCACTCTGCATCCGCGATAAGAAATCCTTCCATATGAGCGGTGAAAGTCTGGCCGGATTGCGCAAGAAGCTGAAGGATCGGCCGCTGGAAATCTTGAAGGAACGCGCGGGGCGACTTCTCCGGGCCAAGTCGTGAGGGTGACCTGATGGCCGACGCCGAAGTCCTCAATCAGCGGCAAGTTCTGTTCTGGCGGCTCATCGCAGCGACGGCCGGTCTGGCTGATCCGGGCAGTTCGTTCGAGACCATGGCGGCAGCTTTAGCCGATCAACTCAACTTGCCCCCAGCCATTCTCGACCCATCCATCGGCGTCGATGTTCTGCTCCATCGTTATCCCCAGCTTCAGCCGCACTTCGACTCGATCCGCGACGAGTTTCAACCAGGGGACGAGACCCTTGAGACCAACCCCGCGACCGATCCGATCGACCTCCACCGGACGTTCGCCTACTCGAAGCTCCTGCTCAACGTCTTCGGCCCGAACACGAGGTCGCCCTCGTGCAGCGCCGGGCAATACAACCAGTGGTGTGAGGACGTCGCGGCCCTGGAGAGCTATCTCGGCCATTCACCGGGCAGTCTCCGTCCGGGTGGCGTGAGCGAGGCGGGAAACCCGGTCATGGCTGGGAGCGGGGCGGGGGTCCGGGGCCACCTTCCCCAGGTGGACGACCGTCAGCTTCGCGACGAACTGGTCGCGATGGAGAGCGACCTGATCAAACGAATGGATCTTCGCGAGGTCCTCAAGGACGACCGGCTGGCCGCGAAGCTCAGTCCGACGCTACCGCTGGTCGAACAACTTCTTCGCGACAAGTCGAACCTGTCCGGCCCGGCTCTGGCCAATGCCCGCAAGTTGATCCGCAAATATGTTGACGACCTGGCCGCGGTCCTCAAGAAACAGGTCTTCAGCACCAAGAGCGGCGAGATCGATCGATCCGTTCCCCCTCGCCGTGTCTTTCGAAACCTCGACCTGAAGCGGACGATCTGGAAGAACTTGCCGAACTATAACCCGGACGACGGCCGGCTCTACGTCGACCAGCTCTATTATCGCCAGACGGCGCAGAAGTCGTTAAACAAGTACCTGATCGTCGTGGTCGACCAGTCGGGATCGATGGTCGCGGCGATGGTCCAGTGCGCGATTCTGGCGTCAATTTTCGCGACGCTGCCCCGGGTCGTCGTCTCTCTGGTCGCGTTCGATACGAGCGTGGTCGACCTGACTCCGTGGGCGGCCGATCCGTTCGAGTCGTTGATGAGGACCGAGCTGGGGGGCGGCAACGATGGCCCGCTGGCGATGACCTACGCCCGGTCGCTGATCACCGATCCTCGACGGACGACGATGGTCTGGATCTCCGACTTTTTCGAGTTCCACAACGACCGGCCGCTGTTCGAGATGATCAAGACAGTCAAGCAGTCGGGTGTTCATTTCATCCCGGTGGGATCGGTCAGCGGGACCGGTTATTTCAACATCAACGAGTGGTTTCGCAAGCAGCTCAAGAGTATTGGCCTGCCGGTTTTGACGGGAAACATCAAGAAATTGATCGTCGAGTTGAAGAAGCAACTGAACTGAGCGGAGTCGCCCGATGTCCAAGATCAAATCGACCAGTACCGCGCCGCCGCCGACTCCCGAGGCTTCCGCCCCGACGGAGATTCTCCGCGAGCCGGCCGAGGTCAAGTACGCCGAGGAGATCGCCTGGCTCCGGTCGATTGACA
This sequence comes from Planctomycetota bacterium, assembly GCA_021778575.1. Classification (GTDB taxonomy): domain Bacteria; phylum Planctomycetota; class Planctomycetia; order Isosphaerales; family Isosphaeraceae; genus Tundrisphaera. The sequence continues at coordinate 2,987 of JAJYCH010000285.1, read as the reverse complement.
CCGGCCCACGTCCGGCGTCGTGGCTGCTTTCGCCCAAGCTGGTCCGGATCTTCGTCCTCGGGTCGTCACCGTCCGACAAGCTCGATCGCGAGATCAAACCGAAGTTCTTTGGTGATACCGGGACCGTGGAACGGGCGATCGTCACCCTCGCCAGTGATCGGGGCTTGCTCCTGATCGGTGATCCCGGGACCGGCAAGAGCTGGCTGGCCGAACTGCTGGCCGCGGCAATCTGCGGCGATAGTACGCGGGTCGTCCAGGGGACGGCCGGGACCACGGAAGATCATATCAAGTATTCCTGGAACGTGGCGATGGTCATCGCCGCCGGCCAGTCGCGCGACAGCATGATTCCGTCACCGATCATGACCGCCATGCAGCGCGGCCTGATGGGCCGATTCGAGGAGTTGACCCGGTGCAGCAGTGACGTCCAGGATGCCTTGATCTCGATCCTTTCCGAGAAATACGTCACGATCCCCGAGCTGAACGCCGATAACGTCGTTTTCGCGCGGCCCGGTTTCAACATCATCGCGACCGCCAACGCCCGCGACCGAGGCGTCAATGACCTGTCGTCGGCGCTCAAGCGTCGGTTCAATTTCATCCAGGTCCCGATCGTCACGAACAAGAGGACCGAAAAGGAAATCGTCCTGTTCCGGACGAAGGAGCTTCTGGCCCGGAATCGGTTCGAGGTTGAAGTCCCGCCGACGTTGCTCGACGTCCTGCTCCAGACCTTCGCCGACCTTCGCGAGGCTGCGGCTGCCGAGACGGCCGACGACGCGAAGCTGGAGAGTTCGCTCTCCACCGCCGAACAGATTGGCGTGCTCGAAGACGCCGTGCTTCACGGTCAATTCTTCGGTCAAGGGGGCGTCGACGCCGCCGACCTCGCTCGATCTCTCGTCGGGACTTTGGTCCGTCGCGTGCCGGAAGACGTCTCGATCCTCAACAAGTTCTGGCATGCCAGCGTCACGAAACGAACCCGCGCCGAAGGGGGCGACTGGACCCGGTTTGAAACGGGTGGCAAGGAAATTCTTGATCATCTGAAGTAAAATCATGCCTGATTCTTCAAGACTTCCGACAGATATCCCGGTCACCTTCGAGCCGCTGCGCGACCAGCTTCTGGGCGCGGCTCGCTCGTTCGCCGACGATTCGAGCAAACTGGCCGAGATCCTTGGCGGGCTGGTCGACGACGTCGATCGAGCGACTCGCGAACCGCTGGAGATCTTCCCGGTCTGTCATCACTCGCCGTCCTCGGCGCTGCACATGGTCAAGCGGCTGGCAAGCCGTCCGCCTCGCGTGATTTACATGGAATGCTGCGAGGATCTCCGACCGTTGATCGACGGCCTTCGCGATTGTCGGTTGCCAGTGGCGCTCCAGGCGTTCGCCGCCGGTTCGGACGCGTTTCCGTCCGCCTGGTCGCCGCTGAACCTGGTCTGCCCGCTGACCGACTTCTCGGCTGAGTTTCAAGCGATCGCCTATGCGATGGAGAACCCGGCTACCGAGCTGGTCTTCGTCGACCGATCGGTTGATCATGTTTTTCAATGGTTGCCGAAGGATGACGGAGCCGTCGAGCGAGCGATTCCCGACGAGCCTCCTGCCGATGATGAAGAAGCTGCCATGCATGGCTCGGCGATCGGCGTCGAGATGGGCGTCCTCGAACCGACGTTCGACGTCTTTCGCCAGGTCTTGCTCAAGAATGCGCGGGTCCAGCACTTCAGCGAGTGGTGGGATCAGTACGTCGAGGAGGCCATACTCCTTGACGACTACGCGGGGTATCGCCAGGTGATGTTCCTGATCGGCAGCCTGTTCCGTCGGCTGGGAACCACCGATCCCGATCGTCGCTCCGACGAAGCTCGCGAGAGTTACATGTGGACGAGGATCAAGCAGCATCTCCGGGACTCGTCGATCGATCCGCGCGACGCCCTTTATATCTGTGGAGCCGCCCACGCTTCAAGCCGGGTCGCCGAGTTCGGCCTGGCGACGGACGCCACCTGGGAGATCCCGCCCTCGACCAGTACGACCTGGCTTTACGGGCTCCTCCCCAGCAGCTACAGCGCGATCTGCCATCAATTTGGTCACCCCCGGGGAACGTTGACCCTGGCCGAAGCCCGCTGGCGGAAGGCCCTCGCCCGTCAGTCGCTGCGACCACTGGTCCTCAAGCCCCGGAACAAGAAGGTCGCCGAGACGGCGGCGGAACCGGACGAACAACCCGAGACCGAAACGAAGCCAACCCGATCGCCGTCGCGTGGTTCCAAAACGAACCCATCGCCCGGCTCCGATTCCAGCATGGCTCCCGACCGATTGCTGGGCTACTTGCAAAACCCGCCGCCGCCGGTTGCCTCGGATGAGGAAGAACTGCTGCTCAACTCTGTTCGGATCGTCGACCTGGCCCGGCGGAACGGCTATCTCGCCTCGACGGCCGACGGGATCGCGACGTATCAGACGGCGATTCTCCTGGCCAACCTCAGGAATCGCCGCCACCCGACCCCTTACGACTTCCGCGACGCCGCGATCACCTGCATCGAGAAGGATGCCGTCCCTGGAAAGCGCGACGTGGCCCGGCTCTGCGACATTCTTCTTGGCGGCGACAAGATCGGCCGGATTGGCTTCGATTCGCTGCCGCCGCTGGCCAGAGATGTCTACCTCCGGCTCGACCCGCTCCCGATCGCTCTCGAATCACGGACCATTCAGCGAGCCCTGATCGACTTCCGGAAGTCGCCCGAGCTACTGCCATGCTCCGACCTCCTCTGGAAGCTTCACTACCTCTTGCCCGGCGGAGTGGTCCGGCCGATCATGGGACAACGCCAGCTTGGCTTCGTTCCGAAGCAGGAGAGCTGGGATCTCGCCATCGGCAAACATCAAGGTGAGATTATCGGTTTAGGGTATGAAGGCGTGACGGTCGAGTATGTCCTCGAACGTCGGCTCAAGAAGGTCGCTCACGCCAGTGAGGCGCGAGCCTCCGACGCCATCCGGGCGGTCGAAGATAGCGTTCTCTA
>JAJYCH010000284.1 GCA_021778575.1 Planctomycetota bacterium | reverse complement strand
TGCCCAGTCCGGTGGGTCGATATCATGGGATCAACGGCGGTCTGGTCGTTGCCTGGCTGAACTTTTATCACTTCCGAACGCCCGGCACGCAGGTCATGGACAACGCGACCGTCGTCCTCGACGAGATCGGTGAGGTTCAGCCCGATGCCTTGATGCGAATCCTGCCGAGCAAGGGAGGACAGACGCGAGACCTCGGCAAGTTCATCGCCGGAGCACCCGAGTTCATCGTCGAGATCGTCGATTCGTCGAGGGACCTCGACCTAGGCCCCAAGCTCGCCGAGTACGAGCGGGCCGGGGCCCTCGAATACGTTGTCTTCGCTCTCGATCCCGACGAGGTGTTCTGGCACGTCCGTCAGGGCGACCGGCTGGTCCGGGTGGAACCGGGTGTCGGGGGTCTCTTCCGCTCCAAGTTTTTCCCGGGCCTCTGGCTCGACCCCTCTGCGCTGTTCGACGATAATGGCCTGGCACTCATCGAGGCGCTCGACCGGGGCCTCGCGACTGCCGAGCATGCCGATTTCGTGGCCCAACTAGCGACCCGCTGATTCCTCTGAGTACCGTTGCAGCGCGATGGCCGATATCGACCAGAAAGTCCCCGAGAACGTCTCCGGCCGGTTCTATGTCGATGAGACCTGCATCGACTGCGACCTCTGCCGCGAGACCGCGCCGAACAACTTCGTCAGGCTCGACAAGGCCGGATATAGTTACGTCTTTCAGCAACCGACCGATCCCGACGAGGAAGCCGCCTGCCTCGCCGCGCTGGAGGAATGCCCGGTCGAGGCGATCGGGATCGAAGGAAACGAGTGATGGACGTGAAGCCCAGAGAACCTCTGCCGCTCGACGCCCGGACCCTGCCGGCCCGCTATTACATCGATCCGGACCATTTCCTCCGCGAGCGCGAACGGTTTTACGCAGGGAAGTGGGTCTACGTCGGCCGCGACGATGAGATCCCGAACCCCGGCGACAGCGTCTTGCGTGAGGTCGTCGAGGAAAGCCTGATCATTGTCCGGGGCGACGATCACGAAGTCCGGGCGTTCTACAACGTCTGCCGTCACCGAGGGACCCGGCTCCTGACCGAGCCCGAGAGCTGCGTCGGCAAGCGAATCCAGTGCCCCTATCATGCCTGGACCTTCGACCTTCAAGGCAAGCTCGTCGGCGCTCCTCACATGGAGGAAGGGCCTCGGTTCCGCAAGGAGGATTATCCGCTCAAGTCGGTCGCGCTCGGTCGCTGGGATGGCCATCTGTTTGTTCACCTGGGCGACAATCCCGAACCGCTGGAAGCACAGCTCGGCGATCTGATCGAACGGTTTGCTCCGTGGGGGATGGGGAACCTCCGCCGAGCCTCGCGGATCGTCTACGACGTCGCGGCGAACTGGAAGTTGATCCACCAGAACTTCTCGGAGTGTCTCCATTGCCCGGTCATCCACCCGGCGCTCCAGCAACTGTCGCACTATCTGAGCGGCGAGAACCTGCCCGCCACCGAGAGCTATCTCGGCGGCCTGATGGACCTCCGCGACGGGATCGAAACGCTCTCGATGGGCGGAAAATCGACCCGAGCGAAACTGCCGGGACTGGCCGAAGCCGACCGCAAGCGCGTCTACTTCTACGCGATCTTGCCCAATCTGCTGCTCAGTCTCCATCCCGACTACATGATCACCCATCGCTTGACGCCACTCGCCTGCGACCGGACCGAGATTGTCTGCGATTTCCACGTTCATCCGAGCGAACTGGCCAGGCCCGACTTTGATCTCGCCGACGTTCTCGAATTCTGGGATCTGACCAACCGACAAGATTGGCACGTCTCCGAGCTGACCCAGCTCGGTTTGAAAAGCCGCTCGTTCAGTCCCGGTCCGTACTCGGATCGCGAGGATCTGCTGTACGGGTTCGACCGGATCATCAAAGGAGCGGGCTGACCCGGCTGGTTTCTCCGGATTGATCCCGCCGATTCCGAGCCGCAACAATCCCAAATGGACGGTGGTGCCGAGCGTCAAGCGAGGCCCACCGGTTGGACGTGGACGACGACGAATTGCCACAACCCGTAGGGTAGGGCTCGCCCTGCCGTTCCGGGTGCGACGATCAAACAACGGCAGGGCAAGCCCTACCCTACGGGATCGCTGAACCAACTCTCAGCGCGGACCGCGAACGACGGGCCTGGTTTAACAGACCGATTTTTGGCTCAAAGCTGGGTGCGATCGCTCAGCGACCGCGGCCGATCGTGAATGGCACGTCCACCGCCTCGTTAACCGGGGCAAACTGGGCGGAATTTCTCGGCCGGGCTGCTTCCATTCGATCCATCAGGTCGAGTTTCGCCTCCATCGCGTCGAGCCCGGCGTCGATCTCGCGCCCCTCGCGCTGCATCTGCAAAAACGAACCCATCATGTCGTTGAGCCGGGCGTCGTCGTCAGCCTTGAGCAAGGCTTCGGCTTCCTTGTCCATTTGACGTAACTGCTTGATGGCCTTGTAGAAACCGCGCTCGGCATTGGCCTGATAACGGCGGGCCAGAATCGCCTCCTTCGAGGGGTCGAACATCGCGATCCGGATCGCCTCATCGCGCAGGAGGGCAGCTTCGTCGTCGTCAACGCCTTCAGGAGGCACGAAATCGGTGGCGACCTTGCGGACGCGTGCCGTCAAGGCGGCGGTTTCCTGGTCGGCGGCTCGTTCGACTCGAACCGAGTTCAAGGCGGCCAGTCGCGCCAGGGCCTGGCCGACCTCGCCGATCGCGCTCAGTTCGTCGGCGAAGGCGATGGTGAGCCGTTCAACCTTGGCGGCGTCGGCCTCGGGCAAGACGACTCCGGAACCCGTCAGACCGTGCTTGAGCGCATTGGCTCGCGATCGTTCCTTGCCGGCATCGGTTTTCGGGCCGGTACTGCGCTGGGCGTTGGCCTGGTTCGCGAGAATTCGAGCTTCGGAGGTGGGCATCGTGGGGGCCTTTCCTGTTCGTCATGTTCAAGACCGGGTTCCGATCTTGATATTCACGAACTCGCCCATCCGATTAACCGGGTTTCCGGAAAATTTTCCCCGCGTAGGATGGGCTCGGCCCACCATCTTCAATTCTTGGTGGGCCGAGCCCACCCTACGGATCGCTGGAAGGCGATGGGTAACGAGCGGACCGGGGGGTTGACGGCCGACCCTTGGTCGGGGGAGGATCGCAGACTTGCCCAGGTCATGATAATGGCTCGGTGGGGCTTGCTCGATAGGTTGGGAGGTCGGGGCGATGATCGGAACCGTGGATTATGTGCATCACCTCGCATTCCCGAAGCTGACCGATGCCGAGATCGCCACTCTGGCCGGTCTGGCCCGAGTTTGCACGTTCAAGGATGGCGAGACCATTTTTCAAGCCGGACAGCGCGGCTTGCCGTTCTACGTGGTTGACTCGGGCGAGATCGCCATCATTGATGATTCGGCCGACGTCCCGACGACGGTCGTTGTCCACGGTCCTCGCGAGTTTACCGGCGACGTCTCGCTCTTGACCGATCGGCCGGCCGCCATCTCGGCCCATGCCCGAGGGCCGGTCCGGGCGTACTGCGTCGGGCAGGTGGAACTTCGCCGGGTGATCCAGGAGATCCCCGACCTCAGCGACAAACTGCTGGAGGCGTTCCAGACCCGGCGGACCATGCTGGAGCGGTCGGGTTTCATCGGCGTCCGGGTGTTCGGGCATCTCGGCGATCCCGACCTCACCCAGATCCGCGAGTTCTTCGACAAGAACAAGGTGCCGCACACCTGGGTTGACGTTGACGACAAGGCGGGTCGAGCGTCGATGGAAACCCTGGAGGTCACCGAGGATCAACTGCCGTTCGTCTCCTGCAACCGAGGGACGCGAGCCCCCCGCCCCACGGTCACCCGGCTGGCGGAATGTCTCGGTCTGAAACGGCCGATCCGGACCGAACCGTTCGACCTGGTGATCGTCGGCGCCGGTCCTGCGGGCCTCGCGGCGGCGGTCTATGGCGCGTCGGAGGGGTTGAGCACGATCGTCCTCGACCGCTTTGGTCCGGGCGGCCAGGCTGGGACCAGCTCTCGGATCGAGAATTACATGGGGTTCCCCGCCGGTCTGTCCGGGGCCGACCTCGCTAACCGGGGCTATCTTCAGGCCCTGAAATTCGGGGCGGAACTGGTGGCGCCCGTCGAGGTCTGCTCGATGACGTCGGAGAACGGGATGCACCGGCTCGTCCTCGACGATGGCCAGGTCGTGCAAGGCCGGACGGTCCTGATCGCGACCGGAGCGACTTATCAGCGGTTGCCCGTCGCCGGTTGCGAGCGCTGGGATGGCTCGGGGATCTTTTATTCCTGCACCACGGTCCATGCTCGATCGTGCAAGAGCAGCCGGGCCGCCGTGATCGGTGGCGGGAACTCGGCGGGACAGGCGGCGATGTTCCTCGCCGAACACACAGCCGGGGCCACGCTCTTGCTCCGAGGGGGCGACTTGCGCAAGAGCATGTCGGACTATCTCGCCCGACGGATCGAGCATCACCCGAAGATCGAGATCATCCATCACGTCGAGGTCGAGGCCGTCGCAGGGGATCAAACGCTCGAAGGAATCCGGCTTCGGGACGTCCGCGACGGCAGTTCCCGCGACCTCGGATGCTCGGCTGTCTTCGTCTTCATCGGGGCCGAGCCCCGGACGAAATGGTTGCCGCCGAGCGTCGCGGTCGACTCCAAGGGGTTCATCCTCACCGGCGCCGACGCCGCGCATTCCGGGAACTGGCCGCTGGAGAACCGCGAGCCCTGCACGGTCGAGTCGACCTGCCCCGGAGTCTTCGCCGCCGGCGACGTCCGGAGCAAGACGACCAAACGTGTCGCCTTCGCCGTGGGAGATGGAGCCCTGGCGGTAACCTGCGCGCATCGGGTGCTTGCCGAACTCTGACCGGCTCACGGTTTGGGCCGGGCTTTCCTCTTAGACCGATCCCGGTAGGGACAGACAGTTAATAGGGACAACCGGCGTAGAGTTCGACCGGAGCATCGGAAACGTCGAACGGTTTCATTCCGGGCTTGACCCAGGGTTTCATCCGGTCTGCCAGCTCTTTGAGCATGGTTTCGGAATAGCCGGCCCAGAGTTTGTCGATCCTGCCTCCCGGCCCGATGAACGCGACGTAGGCCGAGCTTTCCGCGCCATAGGCGTGGATGATGCTCAACTCCGGGTCGGCCAGGATCGGAAAGATCGTCTGGGTCTGCTCGACCCAACGATCAGCGACCATGACTCCGCCATCGATCACGCCGAAGAACGGCACCCAGCCCCGCCCGGCGGCATGGAGTCGCTGAAGATACTGGTCGGCGGAACGGCTACAGGGGCAACCATCCTTGATGAAGACCAGGACCGCCGGGCCGTTGTTGACGATTTCCGAGAGTCGATAGAGCTTGCCGTCATTGCCTCGGGCCTGGAAATCGGGAGCCGGTGTTCCAGCCGCCTTCTCGCTACCCGAGATCATTCGATCGCTGACCAGGTGCAACAGAGGGGTGACAGGCCTGGGTTCTCGATCGGACGATTCATCGCCCCGTGGCGACAACCCGAATTCAGCGGAAATCCGGGTCCACGCATAAAAGATCCCCACCGTCGTAGCGGCGGTGAGGAAGAAGGCAACCTGATACTTTTTCATGATCAATCTTCCATTTTGGAACTCGCGGTTTGATTCTTCCGAAGGAATCCGAAGAGATCACCTCGCCGCCGTTCCTGGTTCCGAGGGCTCGCCAGGTGACCACGTTGATCGTGCCGATCCGCCTGGACGGCTGGCAAGTGCCAGGCAATCTGGACCGCGATGATCGCGATCACCACCAGCAAATCGATCAATGCACGGGAATGCGTTCTCATGACGATCATCCGCGAAAAGCGAGGCGAGAACGATCAGTAGGAATCGCTCGACACGACCTCGCCACCGGCCCTGGTCGCCAGCGATTGGAAGAGGGCGAGCGGGCGCTTTTCCTTGATGAACCGGACGCTCCCATCGGCGAAGAGGAAGTTGGCTCCTCCGGGGTGGAGCGACCAGAATTGGTCGGCATGCGCGGGGCGGGAGTTGGGGCCGTCGAGTTCGCCGGTATGCGCGATCACGAGCGCATCGCCCCCCTCGGGCGAGAGTCCGTCCTCGGCCTGGAGCAGCGTGATCGGCACCGCCGCGTGAGTGACCGCCCCGGTCCAGGTGGCCCGCGCCAGATTCTGACTTTTCTCCCCAACCGCGAGAGTCTGGCTCGTGCCATCCAGGATCTCCTGCACCCTCACGGAGCGGTTCCGGAAGAACAAGCCGTTGCCGTTGTCGCGTCCGGGCGGGTCGTCTGTCGGGTTATAAGGATAGAGGCTCGAAGGGTCGCCACTCCCGACGCAACCGACGTAATTCGATGACGCCACGTCGCAGATTGGAGCCCCGGGCGTCGTATTGCTCGTGGTGTCATCAACCACTGTGAACTGGGCCTGGAAGTAGGCGTCCGTCGCGCAGATGAAGGTGTTGATCTTCGTCAGCCGGGCCGTCAGGTTCGCTGTGGCCTCGATCCCGAGATTGAAGTTGATCGCGTTGTAGATGTTGATCTGCTCGAACTGAGGTAGGAGCATCGACGCCCAGCCCCAACCCGGCCCCATGTTGTTGCCAGCGCTGC
>JAJYCH010000283.1 GCA_021778575.1 Planctomycetota bacterium | reverse complement strand
GTCAAGCGTCAAGTAACCCAGGCCGATCCGTTCAAGGGTCTCTAACCGGCTCCGGGTTTGATCCAGGAGGCGGAGAACCAGCGGGTTCGCGACTTCCTCGGCGGCGAATCGATCGAAAAAATCGCGGGCCTCGTCGATTGTCTTGTTCGAGACCCGGCCGATGTCGAGACCGCCGATCCTCACGGCCAGGGCCTCGGGCCGGAGCCGGGCCCCTTGACAATCGGGGCAGGTCTGGAAACTCCGCCAGCGGCTCAAGAAGACGCGGACCGGCAGTTTATAAGCTTTTGATTCGAGCCGTTTGAAGAACAGATTCAGCCCCACGAATCCCTGTTTCGGCGTGGCATTGTAGAGGAAATCGACCTGCGTCATCGACAGTTCTGAGAAGGGCGAGTCGACCGGGATCTTCAGCTTCGGGGCGACTCGAAGAAGTTCATCGAGGTTCTCGCGATAGCTGGGCGTGGTCCAGGGCGCGATGGCTCCGTCGTGGATCGTCTTCGAGGAATCTGGGATGATCCTGTCGGGGTCGAGGGCGACGATCGAGCCGTAACCTTCGCAGGTCGAACAGGCTCCGAGCGGGCTGTTGTAACGGAACAGGCGAGGGTCGGGATCGGCGTAGTCGATCCCGCAGTTCGCGCAGTGGCGCTTCCGAAAGAAGGTCAACGTGCGTGGATTGGTTTCGTCGATCACCCGGGCACGCCCGAGCCCGCGCGCGAAGGCGGATTCGATCGAGTCGAGCCGTCGGCTCGAAGCTTCCGACCCTCGGGTCAAGCGGTCGATCACGACGTCGATTCCACCGGCGACCGGGCGAGGCAGCGGGCCGTCCTCGATCCGGAGAACCTGGCCATCGACCCTGATCCGGGTCAAACCATCACTCCGGAGCGCCTCGGCCAGCCCTTCGAGATCGGAGTCGGGACGGATGTCGAGCGGGAAGGCGATCAGGTAGCGCGAGCCGTCGGGAAAGGTCTCGATCGCCCGGACGACGGCGGATGGGTCGGCGGGCTCGACCGGCTTGCCGCAGTTCGAGCAGACGACCCGGCCGGCCCGTGCGAAAAGGAGCGTCAAGTGATCATGAATTTCGGAGACGGTGCCAATGGTGCTCCGGCCGGCCCGGCGTCCGCCCGATCGCTGGGCGACGGCGATGGCCGGGGGAATGCCGTCGATCCGGTCGGCGTCGGGCTTGTCGAGCCGTTCGAGAAATTGTCGGGTGTAGGTCGAGAATGTCTCGACGTAGCGCCGCTGTCCCTCGGCGTACAGCGTATCAAAGGCCAGCGAACTCTTGCCCGATCCGCTGACACCCGAAAAGGCGACAAACTTGTGAAGCGGCAGGTCGAGGTCGACGCCCTTCAGGTTATGGACCCGGACCCCTCGGAGGCGGATCATCCGTGAGTCGTTTGCCATGAATCGGAACGCCTCAAGACCGATCATTCGAGATTCGAAGAGACCGTTTCTGATCCGGGTGTCGCGGCTTCGTTAACTGGTTTCGGTTTGGACCTGGGACGTGCACGAACGGTCGAGTTTGCCGTCGTGCCATAGAGTCGTTGCGATCGCCATTCGAGCGCGATCGGCGTCAAGTCGATAGCGTTCGGGCGTAATTTTCCGTTCGTCGCACCATCGTTTCAGGGTGTCGAGACGTCGCTCAAACATCCAATCCGTCGTGTACAGAAACGCCAGGATGCCTTGCGGAATGCAAGTTCCGGCGAAAAACCAGCTCCACGGATTCGCTCCGAGATAGGGGGCGATCAGTGAGAGGATTGCTCCCAAGGAGACCCCAAGACTTGCCGCCGTCGTCGATGAGACGAGAGTGGCGACCCACGTTCGGAGCCAACTCGGCGGTTCGATCTCAGGCATGACCGGACACCGCCCAAGATGCAAGGAGTGACGCCGGCAGGAAGACGGCGATGAAGCCCAACCAGCCGGGGCCGATCGCGAGTGCCATGAAGGCGGCGGCACCAAGCAATCCCGATGTGTACGAGAAGAAACTCGCCTCGCGAACCCGGAACGAGCGAGTTCGACGCGTCGCCATCGGCCCGATCTCCAGGCGGTCCGAACCAGTTGATTCATCTTCGAGATGAGTTCCGCTCGACTTCAATGGGTCGTTCCGCGAGCCTGCCAAATCATTCCGTACTTCAAGATCCAGAGTCAAGCAGGTTCGACCTTCCGCGAGATATTTGATCTCAATTGACGTATCGAAGCCCCGGCCGAGCATGAGATCACGCAACTCGTCGCAGATTTCGTCGGTCTGAACGTCATTGTGGCGCAAGTCCGGAAAACGCAAAGAAGTGGGTTTGTGTTGATTTGACGCCGGGTTATTCGGATTGTCGATTTTTGTGGGGACATTCGCCATGTCAATCACCTCGGTTTTTGACTTGTGACTGAACTCGGCCATGAGGCTCCCCCGATCCTCAAGGTTTCTTGGTTATCCGACCGTCTGATTTTTCGCCGCGACACGACGATTCCTTTTGAATTATACGGATTGTCATCGTGGGAAAGAATGCCGATCCACCCTTGACAGCAATTCCGCAGTTAAGCTGGAGGCGGATCGTCCACCGTTCAACCTGGCCGACTTTTGTTCAAGTATCCTTGAATTGGCGAAACTTTCGTCAAAGCCCCGGGTTAAGTGTGATTGACGGTGCACCTCTTGTCGCCTGGCCGACAATGATAATTGACAGACGACGATTGACCTTTTATAGTTCGATTGGGTTCGACGCGATTGCATGCGCCTATCTTATTCGCGTCCCCAACGGATTTCGGTGATTCTCGCGGCGGAGCAATGGATTGACGTCTTCGAGGGTTTGCTCCCACCCTTTTTTCTCAAGAGATTTTCTGACTGATGTCCGAGCGCGACTTCACGCCTACTCCCGGGCGTCCCTCGCCGAAAGGGCAGGGGCGTATAGTGGTCTCCGATGGTGGAGATCGGGGGGAGACTGTCGATCCGCCCACAGTCCGATCCGGTTCGCCGGTGGTCCCAAGCCCGAGCAATTCAGGCGAACGCGGCGCGAAGTTCAAGTCGCTCAACCTTCCCGGTCTTCCGGTTCCGGGGGAGCGGGTCGGCGATTTCGGGCTCGAAGAGGCGATCGGCGCGGGGGGGATGGGGGCGGTCTTCCGGGCGGTTGATATCAAGCTCGATCGTCAGGTGGCGCTGAAGATTCTTCCGCCCGATCAAGCGGTCGACCCCGAAGTGGTCCAGCGCTATTATCAAGAAGGACGGGCGGCCGCGCGGCTCGATCACGAGAATATCGCTCGGGTCTACTCGATCGGTCACGACGGCGTTTATCACTTCATCTGCTTCGAATATATTGAAGGGACCACGATCCGCCAGCGGGTCGAACGCGATGGTCCGATGAATGTCGACGACGCGATCAATTTCACCCTCCAGATCGCCAATGCACTGGTGCATGCGTCCGAGCGTGGCGTGGTCCATCGCGACATCAAGCCATCCAATATCATCGTCACTCCGCACGGTCGAGCAAAACTGGTCGACATGGGGCTGGCCCGCCGCTTCGAGCGCGGTGAGGATACCGGTCTGACGCAGAGCGGCATGACCCTGGGGACCTTCGACTACATCAGCCCCGAACAGGCTCGCGACCCGCGCGACGTCGACGTCCGGGGGGATCTTTATTCGCTTGGTTGCACGCTCTTTCACATGCTTTCGGGTCGTCCGCCGTTTCCGGAAGGAACGGTCCTCCAGAAGCTGATCCAGCATCAAGAGGAGCCGCCGCCCGATATCCGGAAGCTGAATCACGCGGTTCCCGACGACCTGGCGGCGATCCTGGTCAAGCTGATGGCGAAGGATCGCGACCGCCGCTACCAGACGGCGGAACTGCTGGTTCGCGATCTCTTGACGGTGGCCGGAGCGCTGGGGCTCCGGTCGATCAACCCCGAAGGGCTGGTCTGGATGGCGCCCAATCCGGCGCCGGCCTGGACGCGACATGTGGTCTGGGGCGTTCCCGCGGTGGCGTTTCTGGTCGTGATGGCCGGTCTGGCCTGGTGGGGGGATGGGCCGTCGGTCTCCAGCGAGATCGCCTCGCCGCCGCCGGTCCCGCCGGTCCGGATTGTCAGCCCGGTCGCCAAACCATCAAAGCCCGCGCCGGCCGATCCGGAGCCGCTCGCGCCGGTGGAGCGATCGGTGGGTTCGCGCGAGGATCTCTGGCAACTCGTCCTCGACTCGCCGCCCGGTTCGACCTTCGTCCTTTCCGACAAAGGACCTTACGACTTTCGAGGTCTCAAGCCCGACGTGATGAAAGGGCTTGATTTCACGCTCCGGGCCGAACTGGGCGTCCGTCCCGTCCTTCGCTTGCCCCGAGAATCGGACGGTAGCCCGGTCCCATCGGCGCTCCTCGACCTGTTCGGTGGTCGGGTGACGCTCGATGGGCTGGAGTTCGTGGTCGATGGTCCCGAAGCCCTGGCGGCGATTCGCGCCGAGAATACCGAACTGGTGATCCGCCGTTGCTCGTTCCGGCACCCGGGGAATTCGCCGCTCCATTCGAGCCCCGCCGCGATCCTGGTCAAGGCATCGCCCCGGTCGTCGGGCTCGGTATTCCCCAATCGATCGCTGGCTCTGACCGTGGAAGCTTCCGATTTTGATGGTGGGCAGATTGGCGTCCGGACCAGTGGCTCGGTGGATCTGGCGCTCCGGGACTGCACGTTCGGTCCCGCCCTGGCTGATCAGGCGAGTCTCTGGCTGGAGAACAAGGAGCCTCGGTCCTTGCCGGCCGAGGTCGGAATCAGCCATCTGAGCGTTCTCGCCGGTTCGGGACCGGTTTTTCGGTTCGATGGCGTCTTGCCCAGGGTCCGGGTGACGGACTCGGTCTTCGCACCGCCGACTCCGACCTCGCCGGCGGCCACCCTGGTTGCTCTCGATACGCTCGACCGGCTCGATTGGCGAGGGGTGGATAATCTTTACGGTCGATTCGGAGCCTTTCTCCAGCGTCCGGCGAAGCTCGGCGCGAAATCGTCGATTCTCACCTATTCTGCCTGGGTCGAAGATCCGGTCGTTGTTCGTGAATCGGGGTCGTTCCTGGTCGATGGGCGCGTCTGGCGCGAGCGGAATCCGATCGACTCGCTGACGACGGCGGGTTCCGGTTCCAGCTCGGGAGCGTCGACCGCGTTTCAGTTGTCGTTGACCCGCCAGGCTCCGGCGAATCTGGGTGCTCGACAGGGACCGGCGGGGCCGCTCCCCTCGCCGATGATCGTGGCCTCGGTTCCCACGCCGGCCTCGGTTCCGTCGGTTTCACCGGCGACGGTCTCGCCTCCCTTGAAGGTCGCCGAGACTCCCGCCGCCCCGCCCAAGATCCGGGAACGATCGTCGGAACCGGGCGACCTCAAGGAAATGCCGATCGCCGTCCCGACCGAACGCCCGGTGGTGGCCGAGAAAACCGACGACGCCGACGCCCCGACGGGGACGAGTGACCTGTCGATGGTCCCGATGCCGGTCGACCCCGAACGGCCGGCGACCGTGCCCGTTCCGGCGGTTGTCACCGCGCCTGGCCCGGCGAAACCGGTCGAGCCCAACCCCGGATTGCCCGCGGTGGCCGAGCCGAATGTGATCCGGACGCTCGACAAATTCATCGAGGCCATGAATCGGCCGGTCCCGGGAGTCAAGACGCTGATTCTGGCGGCCGATGCCGACTGGGTTGTCCCGCCGTTCCGGGTCCGAGGGACGACAACGCTCGACATCCGCGCCGATCGCGGCCCCGGTCGTCCCCGGCTGCGGTTCCGGAGTGATACGGTGCCCGCCCTGAGCACGTTTCTCCCGGCGATCGCCGCCGCGTTGCCCGAGCCCTGGGGGGCCTGGATCACTTTGCAGTCCGGAAGTCTCCGGCTCGAAGGGATCGACCTGATCTTGCCCGAGAGCGACAAGGCCAACCGTCGACGGGCTGCCTTCGCGATCGCCGCCGGCTCGAATGACCTCAGTTTGACCGATTGCTCGGTGACGATCGAAGGCGACAATTCGCCGTCGGCCGTCGTGGCGTTGCTGCCGGGAGAGCCGGCCGGCGAGGTCCGGGTCTGGATCAAGGATTGCCTGCTCCGGACGGGTGGCGACCTGGTGGACGTCGCGGCCGGTCGTCGGGTTGACCTCGATATCGATAACGCCTTGATCGCGACGAGCGGGGCGTTACTTCATGCCCACGGATTGCCCGAAGGCCGCATTGCCGAGCCGATCAAACTCGCCCTTCGACAGGTCACCGCGCGGATGCTCGGCGGTCTGGCACACCTTCAGAGTCGGCCGGGCGAACCGGAGCTGCCCGTGGTTGATATCAAGGCACGCGACTCGATCTTCGCCACCGGCGACCGCGACGACCCGCTCCTTCGAGTCGACGGTCAAGGCGATGTCGATAGCCTGAGCGAGCAGATCCACTGGGAAGGTCGATCGGTTGCCTATCATCGGATCAACATTTACCGGCGCGATCAATCCACCCGCCCAGGGGCGATGCCCACGCTGTACAACCGCGAATTCTGGAACTTCAAGCTCAGCCGCCTCGAAGAGTTGCCGACCCACGGCGACTTGAAGTTCCTGGACGACGAGGCACTGGCGCGATCCCCCTGGACCCTCAAGCCCGACGATGTGCGGCTCACGCCCGAGAGTCCCGCGTCGAGCCTTGG
>JAJYCH010000282.1 GCA_021778575.1 Planctomycetota bacterium | reverse complement strand
CTTCCTTGAGCATGTCATCGTCGTTGACACCGTCTTGAAACGAGCGGATCGCCTCTCGGGCGAGTTCAAAACGAGCCTGGACACGCTCATTGGCGTCGCGCAACTCGGCGTTCTTGATCTCGAGGCGGGCGTTGGCCTGCGACTTGACCACGAGGACGCCTGCCAGCCCGACCAGAGCCATGAGCAACGAGGCCGCGACTCCCGTGACCAGTGTTCGATTGTGACGCATCCACCGTCGGGCTCGGACCGAGGCGGGCTCGCGCCAGGCCGAGACCGGCTCGTCCGCCGCCCACCGTTCGAGGTCTTCGGCCAGGGCCCGGGCCGAAGCGTGGCGATCCTCAACTCCGACCGCCATGGCCTTCAGGCAGACCGCTTCAAGCGCCTTGTCGATCGACGGGTTGACCTGGCGAGGCGGAGGAAACGCCCCATTCTCAACGTCGCGAAGCACAGCGCCCAGATTGGTCCCCGGAAACGGCGAGTGGCCCGTCAGCAACGAATAGAGCGTCGCCCCCAGACTGTAGACGTCCGAGCGAGGCCCGAGGGTTTCGAGATCACCACGGACCTGCTCGGGGCTCATGTAGGCTGGCGTTCCCAGAACCGCACCTGGCAAGGTCGCGGCGGAACCACTGGACGAGGACGGCATCAAGATCCGTTCGTCGCCTCTCGACGCGGGCTCCGATTTGCCCATCGGTTTGGCCAGCCCCCAGTCAACGACCAGCGTCTCGCCGTGCTTGCCGACGATCACGTTGGCTGGTTTCAGGTCGCGATGGAGGACCCCTCGGCCGTGGGCATAATCGATGGCGTGGCAAACGTCGACGAACCGTCGGAGCAAATTGCGGAGCGCCAGCGACTTCTGGCCTGGATCGTCGTTCAGGCTCCGATCACCGTGGTAAGCGGCAATCGCTTCCTTGAGAGTATCACCCTTGATAAAGCGCATCGCATAGTAAGGTCGGCCGTCGGCAAGTCGACCTAACCCGTAGACCGGGACGATTCCGGGATGCTCCAGGCCGCCGGTGATCTCGGCTTCGATCAGAAACCGGGTCCGGCTGATCGGGTCGTCGGCGTGACGGTCGAGAATCTGCTTGAGGGCGACCTCGCGATTCAACTCGCCATCAAGCGCCACGAAGACCGCCCCGAGCCCCCCCTGCGCATGAGGCCGCAAGACCCGGAACCGCTGACCTTCACTCCAGGGAGAGGCAACAACCTGCGTGACTGTGGCGTCCTCGTCGGGTCCGAGCGAGGCCCCTTGAGAGACGATCGAGGCCAGGTCGGTCTCACCCAACGCGGCGGCTTTCATCAGGGTACTGAGACGCGTGGTGATCGAAGCCAGCGATTCCTCGGTATCGCCACCGTGGAGTCGCAACTGCTTCTCGGCCATTGCCGCCAGGAGGGATCGGCTCTCGTCGTCGATCGAGCCCCGATCGACGAGGATCTCGGCCAGGGTCCGGGTCCTCGCTCGCGACCAGGCCCCGAAGGCCCCGACCAGTTGATCCTGGTCAATCAGGCCAACCTGCAAGGCCAGCAACCCAAACAGGAGATCCCGCGGCGTCTCGTCGATTCGGGCCATGAGCGTTGGCTTCCAATTGCAGGCGGTCCCGAGCAAGCCGGTCGCGTCGACGCGGTCCTGATCGCTTGGTCCCACGCGCAGAATGGTATCGATCCGTGAAAGAGTACGCTAGCACCTGACCGCACCGACCGAACCAACTTCTCCGGATTTTCGATGACCGGCCCCAACCGGCTCGGGGTGGCCGGAACTTCGCTCGGGTTTCAATCCTTGGCTTTGTTTTTGATCGAAAACCGCGGTTCGAATGCAAGAGGTCATCCCACGTCGTAGTGTGGTGATAGGACAACAAAACGTTGTCGCCCAGAATCAGGCTGCGAGCCGATCCGGCTGGAATTTTCGGAAAATGTCGCTGGTCACCCCCTCAAAGAGCGATCTTAAGGACAGGGGTCACGCCGATTTTAGGCGATTTGACCGCTCAACCTCGCGAATTCCCGCTTGAAAGACGGACGCATGCATGATATCATCGGATTCATTCCTGGTCGAAGCTGATCTCGATGGATCGCGAGTGTTCGGTTATGTTCGACCGTCTCGTTTCGTTGGACGAGTGGTTGGCAGGAGGTTTGATCGACCTTGAGCGGCGAGAATCGGGGCACAAAGCGTCGGGCGTATCGACCGAGGGTCGAGGGCTTGGAAGCCCTTCGGCTCCTGAGCGGTGTCGCGCCGGCACCGATCGACGTCCTGGTCTCTCCGGAGACTCTGGCGGCTCCGATCGACGCGCCCAATCTGCCGACGTTGCCTCCGGCGACAGTTGGCACGGGCTCGTCGACCGCTTCGGTCTCGACCTGGGACGACGCCCTGGTCGCCTCGCAACGGGACAACCTGTTCGGCTCGGGGCTCGACCCGGCGACCGAGAGCGAGGTTTCCGCCGGTCTGGTCCAGCTCGACCGCTATCTGGCACGGGCCTGGTTCCGCGCGGGGATCTCGCCCCAGCAACACGACGATTGCACCCAGGCGGTTTACACGACGCTGCTTCAGACGCTCGGCCGCGACCAGTTCGACCAGCTCGTCTCCGAGGTCGGTCAGTTTGGCATCCGCGACGTCCTCAGCCGCGAGACAGCCGATGGCCCCGACTTCTTCCGGGCCATCGACAGCGTGAAGAAACGAGCCCAGCGCGAGCGGAGCTATCAGCCGCTCGAAACGGTCGAGTCGACTTATCTGAACAAAGCCAATCTCTCGACCGCCGACCTTCAGAGCACACTTCAGGAAGCGATCCTGTCATCGCTGAGCCCGAGAGAAGCCGCCTTGATCCAGGCGACGCTTCAGGGCGAAACACCCGCCGAGATCGCCCAGCAGTGGGGAATCGCCCCCAAGACCGTCAGTAACGAGAAGACCCGGGCTCTCCAGAAGCTCCGCGAGGTTCTGGTCTCCGACGTCACTGACTGAACCCCCATTTCGGCCTCATCACCTATCTCTGCCCAATCCCCCCTCTTCTCGCAGATCCTCCTTTTTGAGGATTGGCCGGAATCTACGCATTTTTTCGACCAGCTTCGATACGCGCTTGCCGAGTTCGCGCCCGCGAAGTCTGCGCAAGGCACCCATTTTTGCAGCAAACCCTTGAATCGCGATTGCATGGAGCTAGACTGGTCGTTTCGAACGCGCAATGTCCCCCCGAATTCTCGCGTGGACTCTTGAACGACAGAACCCGGCTGCTGGTGATCGTCCCGAGCGTTGCCGAAGCCGACTCATAACATGCCCCAGGGAGGATTTTCCCCGATGTCTCGACGTCCTGATCACACCGCCCGCCCTGCTCGACGGTCGAAAGCCCGGCGCTTGATCCTGGAGAGCCTGGAAGGGCGCGAGTTGCTGAGCGGCTTCGTGGTGAGCACCACCGCCGACAACGGCAACAACGCCAACCCGATCAGTGGCTCGCTCCGGGCGGCGATCATCGCGGCGAATTCCGACAACACGGTCGGGGCCGATTCGATCTCTTTCCTCCTGGGTGGCAGCGGGGTTCAGACGATCACGCCGACGACCGCGTTGCCGACGATCACCCGGTCGGTGGTGATCGACGGGTTCTCTCAGCCCGGTTACAACGGTGCGCCTCTGGTCGAGATCGACGGCAGTTCCGCCGGGCTCGGGGCGAACGGGTTGACCTTCAGCGCGGGGACTTCGAGCGTCGTCCGGGGTCTCTCGATCGTCGGGTTCCAGACCAACGCCGGCCAGGGCGGAGCGGCAATCTACCTGACCGGAACAGCCTCCACGGCAACGATCGAAGCCGACTATATCGGGATCTTGCCGGACGGGACGACGGCGAAGGCGAATGCGAGCGGGATCGTCGTCGCGACGGCCAACAACACGATCGGCGGCCCGACGGCGGTGAACGCGAACGTGATCTCGGGCAACACCAACGGCGGCCTGCTCCTGGTCGGCACGGGTGCCTCGGGTAACATCGTTGAAGGAAACAAGATCGGCACCAACGCGGCGGGGTCGGCCGCCGTCGGCAACACGTACGGCGTGCTGGTGATCGGCCCGAACAACGTGATCGGCGGCACCAGCTCGGGCGCGGCCAACGTGATCTCGGGCAACGTCGGGTCGAACACCACGCCCGGCGTGGGCATCCTGTTCGAAGGGCCGGCGACCGGCAATATCGTTGAAGGAAACAAGATCGGGACCGATTTCAGCGGCACCACCGCCGTCGGCAACAGCTACGGGATCTATCTCGGCACCCCGGGCGCCTCGCCGGCCGAGAGTATCGCCTCGACCACCATCGGCGGAACGGTCGCCGGCGCCGGCAACGTGATCTCGGGCAACTTCATCGGGATCACCGGCAACACGACCACCAGCCTGATCGCCGGCAACATCATTGGTCTGACCGCCGACGGAACGGCCACCCTGCCGAACAGCGACGGGATCTACCTCGGCGCGAACGCCTCGACCATCGGCGGAACCACGGCCGGCGCCCGGAACGTGATCTCGGGCAATAGCAAGACTCTTGGCGACGCCGGAACCGGCCTCTACCTGAGCGGAGCCGGCGACCTCGTCTCAGGCAACTATTTCGGCACCAACGGCGCTGGAACCGGAGCGGTCTTCGGCAACGTCGTCGGGATGATTCTCAATGTGGTCGACTCGACCATCGGCGGAACCGTGGCGGGCGCGGGCAACGTGATCTCGGGCAATTCGAGCGACGGAATCCAGCTTGGCGGGACCGGGACGGTCGGCATCTTCGGCAATCTGATCGGCGAGGCGATCGACGGTTCCTCGCTTCCCAACGCCGGCAACGGGATCGTGGTCTCGATCGCCGCGCAATCCGGAGCGACGACGGCGCTGCCTCTGAACGACTCGATCGGCGGCACGACCTCGGGCGCGGGCAACATCATCGCCAACAGCGGCGGCGCGGGGATCATCGTCCACAACAACAGCCCGACCGGCATCACCGGCCTGGGAATTCGCGGCAACGTCATCAAGGGGAACGCCAAGCTCGGGATTGACCTCCCAGGATCTGGCGTGCCACTTCCCTCGACGCTGTTCATCAACGGGGCGACCGTCTCGGGCAACCAGGTGACGGTCTCGGGCGTCTATTTCGGCGTCCCCTCGACGGCCTATTCAATCGACCTGTTTGCCAACGCCAACGATCCATCGGGCTACGGCCAGGGTCCGGTCTATCTGAACACTCTGAACGTGACGACCAACGCTTCGGGCTTCGCCGTCTTCAGCGCGGCCTTCACCGATCCTTCCACCCCCTACACGTCATTCAGCGCAACCTTGACGGGACCGGAAGGAAACACCCAGGAATTCTCGGCCAATTATCCGTTGATCACGACCAGCCCGGGGGCTGAACTCGTGGTGAATTCCACCGCCGCCAGCAGCACGGTGACCGAGGGAGACCCGTTCACCCTGACCGAGACGATCACCAACTACGGGCCGACCACCGCCAACGGCGTGGTCCTTTATGACGCCTTGCCGACCAGCCTGATCAATCTCTCGGTCGTCACCACCGCCGGGACGGCGTCGTTCGACAACAACAACACGCTGACCGGTCAACTCGGCTCGCTCGCGCCCGGTCAGTCGATCACGGTGACCATCACGGCGACCGCCGCCCAGGCCGGGACATTCAACGACCAGCCCGGGGTTTCGAGCACCACGTTCGACCCCAACTATTCGGACAATTTCGCCTCGCAGACAATCACCGTCAACCCGTCGTCAGCCGGGCCGAGCGCTGACCTGGGGATCACCGAGACCGCCTCGGCACCGGCGACGGTGGGCTCGCACCTGACCTACACGGTGACGGTCACCAACTACGGCCCCAACACGGCGACCAACGCCACCGTCAACAACTTCTTGCCATCCAACGTCACCTTGGTCAGCGCCACGCCCAGCCAGGGGGCTCCGGCGACGGCCAGCGGCTCGTTTATCAGCGACAACCTGGGATCGATCGCGCCCGGGGCGACGGCTACCCTCACGATCGTCGTGACCCCCGCAGTGGCCGGGACGATCACCAACGCCGCCAACGTCTCGGGGAACCAGTTCGACCCCAACGGCAGCAACAACTCGGCCAGCCTGACGACTACCGTCGCCGCGGCGACGCCGCAGATCAACCTGGTCCTGGCCCAGTCGGTCTCGCCGCAGACCGGGATCGTCGGCCAGAACCAGACCTTCACGTTGACGCTGTTCAATCACGGCACCAGCGCCGCGACCAACGCCTCCCTGGTCGACTCGCTCCCCTCGGGGATCACCTTCGTCAGCGCGACGTCGACTCAAGGCGGCACCGCCTCGGTCGTCAACGGAATCCTGACCGACAACTTCGGCACGATCGCCCCGGGAGCCTCGGCGACGCTGACCTTGATCGTCAAACCGACCGCGCCCGGTCTCCTGATCAACTACGCCGGAGCCTATTCGCCCGACGTCCCGTCGGCACCGGTTTCGTTCGCCTACGGAGTGGTCTCCGTCCCCAGCGGTCCGAGCGTGATCGGAGTGGCCCGAACCAGCTCCAACACCCAGATCGTCGTCGCCTTCGACGAGGCCCTCAACGCCTCGACGGCGACCAACAAGGCCAACTATCAGCTCGTCTCCCTCGGAACCACCGGCACCGGCCCGAGGAAGACGATCA
>JAJYCH010000281.1 GCA_021778575.1 Planctomycetota bacterium | reverse complement strand
TGCTGGCCCGCCACGTACCCCTCGACGATCATCCGCGCCTGGAGGTCGAGACCGTCCAGGTTAGCCAGCGTTTGCGGATTTAAATATTTTTGGTAGTTTTCCACTCTGCTCGGCCTCACGCTCATCGACGGGGACGTGCTTGATCAGGCGGGCGACGATGTCATCCGGCCGGAGCCCTTCGGCCTCGGCATTGAAGTTGGTGACGATCCGGTGACGCAGAACCGGTCCGGCGACGGCCCGGATGTCCTCGGTCGACACGTAATAGCGGCCATAAAGCACGGCGCGGGCCTTGGCGGCCAGCACGAGGTACTGGCTGGCTCGCGGTCCGGCGCCCCAGCTCACGTAATCGCGGACGAACTCGGGGATGTCTTCCTGGCCGCGGCGGGTGGCCCGGGCCAGTCGGACGGCGTAGCGGGTGACATGGTCGGCCACGGGAACTTTCCGGACGATTTCCTGGAGTTCGAGGATATCGGTCCCGGCCAGGACCTTGGTGACGGTGTGTTTGAGGTTCGACGTCGTCAGCCGGACGATCTCGAATTCCTCGGCCTCGTCGGGATAGTCGACCAGGATGTTGAGCATGAACCGGTCGAGCTGGGCTTCGGGGAGCGGGTAGGTCCCTTCCTGCTCGATCGGGTTCTGGGTGGCCAGGACGAAGAACGGGTCGGGCAGCCGGTGCCGTTCGCCGCCGACGGTGACCTGGCGTTCCTGCATCGACTCCAGGAGCGCGGCCTGGGTCTTGGGAGGGGTCCGGTTGATCTCGTCGGCGAGGACGATGTTGGCGAAGATCGGCCCTCGGAGAAACTTGAACTGGCGGACGCCGGTCGCCTTGTCTTCCTGGATCACCTCGGTTCCGGTGATGTCCGAGGGCATCAGGTCGGGGGTGAACTGGACCCGGTTGTAGGTCAGGTTCAGGGCGTCGGCCAGGGTGTGGATCATCAGCGTCTTGGCCAGGCCGGGGACACCGATCAGGAGGCAGTGTCCTCGGGCGAAGATCGCGATCAGGAGTTCTTCGAGCACGTTCGACTGGCCGACGATCACCTTGCTCATCTCGGCTTTGAGACTGGCGAAGGCGCTCTTCAGTCGTTCGACGGCGGCGAGGTCCTCGTGCTTCAGGGGTTCGCTGGTAGTCTCTTCGCCCACGCTCATCTCCTTGGGTTGCGGCCCGGTGCGTCGAAGGCCCTTTCGCGACGAAATCGATCCCGCGTCTCTCAGTCAGGTTACCGAGGGGCTCGCGAACCGTCCATGACCTGGCGGTCGCCGATCGCCCATCCGGTCGTCTGGGTGGCGACCAGAGCCCCCCGGCTCGAGAACCGGATGGCCAGTTGCGTCACGGGCGATTGGAACAGGAGTCGCTGGATCGGCTCGCCATCGGCTCGCCGCAAAAAGACCAGCGGAAAGGCGCTCAGATCATCCTCGGCGATCTTCAACGGGCCGGGAAAGGCAACCACGCTCCGTTCGGTCAGCGCGAGATCCCAGCCATTGCTCGGGCCACTCAAAGGGCGCTTCCAGAGCAACCTGCCGTCCGCCTCGGCGAACGCCGAGAGCGTCGAACCGTTGGCCACGAAAACCGTGTCCGGGGCCAGTGCGAGTGCTTCGGGCCGTTCGCTCAGGTCTTCATTTCCCAGGAGCCGCCAGTTCTTCCAGAGCTTCGATCCGGTGACCGGGTCCAGCCTCATCAGGTTTTGCCCCTCGTGAAGCACCAGGAGCCGCTCCGAATCACTGAACAGCCGAGGCGGACCGAGTCGCGGCGAATCTTTCGACTCCTCGAATTCCCAGGCGTAGGTTCCCTTGGTCGTGTCGAAGTTGGCCACCTTGGTCCGGTTCACGACCAGTCCGACATGGTCGTCGTCGAGTCCGATCGGGTCGCGCGGCCATTCCTCGGCCTCCCCCTGGGGGAAGACCCCCTGGCGGCGACCGGTGGCGGTGTCGAGGACCAGAACCTGGTTCGGCTTGCGGACCTGTAGGACGATCCGCCGAGGGCCGACGATCAGATGCCGGTTGATCCGCCCGGTGGGCGGCGTGTACGACCAGTCGACCAGTCCCGTGTCGCCATCGAACGCCATGATCGCCTGGATCACCAGTTCCGGCTCGCCACCGACGGGAAGGCGGGCGGGATGACCTCGGACGCAGAAAATCCGGTTGCCGATGATCCGGAAATCAAGGAGCTGTCCGGGAAGGTCAGCGCCGTCCGGGGCCGGCTCCCGGGCGAACGGATTCGCCGGACCGCCCCGAGGTGCCACGCCGAGGTCGTAACTCCATTCGACCTGCCCTTTGTCGAGGGTCAGGGCGACCATTCGCGTCTTCGTCGCGGCGATGATCCGGTCGGCGAGGTAGCCGACCCAGATCGGCTCGCCATCGAGATTCCGGGACCAGGCCGATTCGCCGGTGGCCGGGTCGAGCGGGCGGATCTCGGTCCCCCGGGCCAGGAAGACGCGCCCGGATTCGGCCGAGGGGGGAATTCCATCGGCGGCCAGCGGACGAGAGGTCGCGGCCCAGTGCCGTTCCCAGCGGCGACGGAGCGGGACCGGGACGACCGGCTCGGCCCGGTCGGCCGCCATCCGATCGAACGGGCTCCGGGCCAGCCGCTCGGCCACGAGCGCGGCCAGCGGCCGAGGGGTGGCCGCGCCGGCGCTCAGGATCGGTTCGGTCCCGAACCGCCGGGTTGCCTGGAGGTAAGCTTCTCGCGCCGAGACCCAGAGCTTTTGCGCCTCGTAGGATCGGGCCAGACCCCAGAGCGCCGTGGCCCTGGTGGGATCATCCGGGGCCAGGCTCAGCAGTTTCTTGTAGACCCGGGCCGAGTCGCCGGGTCGTTTGCGGGCCTCGTAAACCGCGCCCAGTTCGATCAGCGCTTCAGGCACCACCTGCGCGACGGGATAGCTTCGGCCGACATCTTCGAGGAGCCCCGGATCTTTCTCGGCCTTGCCTCGGGCGAGGAGGTCGGCCGCCGCCCGGTCGAAGTCGGCATAAAGCCCGCGTCCGTTCTCGCGGAGGAGGCTGGCGATCCGGTCGGCGATCAGAAGGTCGGCCCGGACCGAGCGATGGCCATCGGCCGCGTCGATTGACAGGCTCCGGACCCGCTCGTCGGAGAGCAAGCCCTGCAACGTGGCGACCGATGCCCTGGCGTCGCCCCGAGCGAGCTGGACGTCCGCCAGGTCGAGCAAGGCGGCGAGCCGGTCGCGGTCGACCCTGGCGAACTCCGCCGCCGCCGCGAACCGTCGGCCCGCTTCGTTCCAATCCCGGGCGACCCGGGCCTTCCGGCCCAGCTTCATCAATAACTGACGCTGATGGTCGCGGATGACCTCGACCAGCGGCGAGCCGTCGATACTCTCCGAGGCCCGGGCGCGGGGCAGGGCGGTCTCCAGGCTTGTCAGCGCCAGGTCGTCGCGACCGATCGCCTCGGCGGCCTGGGCCAGCCGGTAATAGTTGGCCGCCTGATCGGGCGAGCGGGCGATCTCGTCGCGATAGCGGTCGATCAACCGGCTGTTCTGACAGAAAACGACCAGTTCCTTGGCCTGGGCGACGATCAGGTAACCGTCGCCGACGGCCAGGTTTCCCCCCTCGCACTGGAACGTTTCGAGGAGCTTGATCGGCGGGTCGGCGATCAGGCCGGTCTCCTGGTCGAGGATATGGATCTCGGTCTTGGTCGGCCAGTAGATCCGGTTCCCGGCGAGAATCCCCCGGCCGAAACCCTGGGTTCCCACGGCGTTATCGGGCCAGGCGAACGACTTCTTGCCGGTCTTCACGTCGAACCCGAGGACCTTGTCGCCGGTCGCGATCAGCTTCCCCTGGGCGACCCCGAGCAGGTGCGTCAGCTTGACTTCCTCGGAAATCTCTTCGGTCTGCCAGGCGAGCCGGCCGGTGGCCGCCTCGAACGCGTAGATCCGTTTCGTGTCGTCGGGCGAGACGATCACCAGACCGTCGTGAATGATCGCCGGGTTGATGTCGCGCTCGCGGCCCGACCCGGCTCCATTGGGGCCTTGCCAGGGATAGGTCGCGAGCCAGCGGACGCTGCCGGTCTCGGCGTCGAGTGAGGCGACCGCGCCGAGGTTCGTCTGGTAATAGAGAGTGGGGCCGTCGAGCGTCACCAGGCGGTGGCTGATCTCGAAGCTGACCGATGAGAACGGCGCGATGTTGGCGTTGGCCTCGCAGATATAGCGGACCCAGCGGGTCGAGCCCGATTCGGCGTCGAGACAGGCGATGTACGACGCGGTCATCTCGATCCGGTCGGTGATCGCCACGTAGACGTTCTGAGCGTCGGCGACCGGCGTCCCCTCGAACACGGCGTTTTTGCTGCCGACCCCCGCGCCCAGTTGACGCTTCGGCAACGGGATCTCCGACGCCTCGCGCTTCCAGAGCAATTTCCCTTGCGTCGACCGGTCGACCGCGACGATGAAGCTCGGGCTGGGCGGAGAGATCCCCCCCATGCCCATCGCCCGCTGAGGCGAAGTCGACGGCGGCGGACCGACCCTCGCGAAGATCCGATCACCGAAGGCGGTCAAGGTGTAACGGCCGAGGCCGGGGTTCGGGCGGGGCGGGCTCGACAACCCGACCAGGTCGGTCGTCTTCCAGGCCACCTCCACCGCCCCCGACGGGGCGACCGGCGCCTCGCGATCGCCGGGTCTCGTGTTGAGGTTGTACGCCGTGATCTGTTTCTCGTTGACAACCATTACCTGGTCGCCGACGACGATCGGGTGATAGGCCAGAAGCTTCTCGGGTGCCGGCTGAACTCCGGTGTTTCCCATCCCGCCCATCCCCATGTTCATCCGACCGTAACCGCGCGACCGCGTCGGGTTGATCTGTTCGAGTTCGGCCTTCCACTGGAGCGAGCCGACGTCGATGGGGCCGGGAGCGATCCGGGTTCGGGTCGGCGAGCCCGCGAACGTGGGCCAGCGGCCGTCGGTCAGCGAGGGCGGGGCCAGGTGGTCGTCGCGAATCGAATCGGTCAGGTCGGCCGCGAGCTTCCCTTTGCGGCCCGCGAACGGTCCGGGCGATTGGGGGTGAGCCTGAGCGAACGATTCGAGTTCGGCGGGACTGGGTGGATTGATGCCGATCGCGGCCCGGCAGAGCAGTTTCTTGGCCTCCACTCGCGCCGGGTCAAAACTCGGGTCGGGGTGGACCAATCCCGCCGCCCCCAGGGGCCGATCCGGAACCAGCCGGCTGTAAGCGGCCATCGCCTCGGCGAAGTCCCCCTCCTGAAACGCCAGGTCGCCCAGTAGTTCGAGCGCGTCATCCCCCCACGACGAGCAAAACGTCTGATCCACCACGCGCCGGAGCAAGGTCCGGTCGCGATTCGCCTTGCCTTGCTGGAACCAGCGTTCGGCCTGCGAGTCGACCCGGCTTCGGTAGATCGCGCGAGCTTCGGGCGGGAGCGCGGCAATCCGCCGCTGGCATTCCAGCCGGGCATTGACCGAGAGCCGCGACTCGGGCTCTCCCTCCTTGGACGGTTCGAGCGCGACGTCGACCATCTTGTCGCCGAACTGCTGGATCACTCGCTGATAGATGTCGATGGTCTCGGCGAAATCGCCGGCTCGCGCATGATTATCGGCGCTTCGGAGGTCCGCGTCGGCCTTGTGGCTGGTGTCGAAGTAGACCTTGGTACTCGAATTGGGCAGCGGGTTCTGGCCGGGCGCCGGAGTGACCAGAGCGGCCCAGATCGCGACCAGAGTGAGCGCGCCGATCCGGAACAGGTTCCTCGTTCGGATTCGGACTCGCTTCCGGCCGGTCCCGACTCTGCCGAGCTGCGCCATGACCTGATCCTCCATGCGAAGGCCGACAAGTGGCGGAGGCCGGCATCGCAAGGACGTGGTGGAGAGAGCCGTCCGTCCCGGTCACGCAGTCAACCACTCGAAGCGACCCGAGGTCGAAACGTCCCGGACGGGAGCCGGCGATCACGCGAGTGGTTCCGCCCGAAGACCGGCCCGGAGCCTTCACGCAATGCTCTTCTATCGAACCACGATTCGACCAAGCAAATCAAGTACCGGATACCAGCTCGCCTGATTTTCTCGAACCCGACCCCGGCCGTTCAGCCAGCCGAAACGGCAATGTGTGATGGAATTGTAGGCGAAACCATCCGAAGTCGATGCAGTCGTTTCCGAAATGAGACCGATCTCACCAATTTTGATTTCGGACTTGACTTCGGCAAAAGACGTGAACCTGGTTTTTCGCCTGTTTTCTGGTCGGGTTGCCTGATATTAAGGCAAGACCGACCGGGTCGCCTCGAAGCCCGAGGCGCCCCGGCCGGTTTGATCGGCGATTACTTGATCTTGATCTCGCCGATGTCCGTGGTCTCGCCGGCCTTGACGGTGATCGGCATGCCTTTGGCTCCGCCGGCGGACACGTATCCCTTGGTCGACTGCCAGAGGATCAGGTGCTGTTCGCCCGGAGGAACGCCGGTGATCTCGAACGAGCCATCGGGATGCGTCACGACCGCATAGGGGTTGTCGACGATGAAGACATAACCCTTCATCCACGGATGAATGCTGCACGTCGCGGCGGTCGGGCGTTTCTCGGCTTTTTTGATCGTGTAGTCGAACTTGCCATTGGGGGGCAGCATCGGGTTGATGGCCGGACCGTTGAACGGCTTGAAGTCGACGTTGTGGCCCACCGGGTCGGACGAC
>JAJYCH010000280.1 GCA_021778575.1 Planctomycetota bacterium | reverse complement strand
TCCGATCTCCCACCGGGCAATCGGCGGTCAGAACGGTTCCATCGCTCCGCCGATAGATCTGGACGCAGAGTTTTCCTTCGCTGGCGATGATCAGGTCGGTCGCTTCCTGAGCGGTCATGGCGGCGATGTTGTAGACGTGCTTGGAGCAATCGCCGCAGAACCGGGTCCGATCGTCGCCAGTCATCGCGTTCCAATCAGCCTCGCAGGGTGAGGCGATCCGGAGGTTGTCGAGAATCGTCAACCGGCTCATCGGAGAGTCCTTTGAACGGGGTTTGTCGTGACGGACTTCAGAGATAGACGATCGAGCGGTTCTTGTCTTCGGAAAATTTTTGATTTTCGACAAATTAGCGGATGGTGGGGCGTCGCCTCGAATTCGGGTATGATTCTCGGCTTACCGATCGGTTGCCGGGCTCGATCCCTTCGTCACGAGTCTTGGGGCCGGGCTGGTCCTGTCTCTGGCGAGGAGCTTCCCGAACGATGAGCGTGAATCCGACCCCAGTTCCCGAACGGCCTCGACCTCACGTCCTTGACGGGGCCGCGGCGTTCCGGGCGCTGGTCGACTCGATGAGGACGCGGATCATCAGCGGGTTGATCCTGGCGCTACCGATCGCCCTGACGTTCTGGATCATCTATCAACTGTATAGTGCGCTGAATAACGCGATCCTGGTGCCGGCCACGCGGGTTGTCCGGACATTGATGCGGTTCCAGGAAGGGTATGATCCGAACGGAGTCTGGGAGCTTTATGGCTCGCCGTTGATCGCGATCGTCCTGGTCGCCAGCTTCCTCTACATGCTTGGCCTGTTCGCCCGGTCGGGGCTCCGTCGGGCGCTCGACTGGGTCTTGCTCCACCTTCCGGGCGTGACGACGATCTACAAGGCGCTCAGCAACGTCTTTCAATCGCTCGAATCGGGTGGTCAAGGAAGTTCGTTCCAGCGAGTGGTCCTGGTCGAGTTCCCCCACCCCGGCTCGAAGGCGCTCGGCTTCGTGACCAAGTCCCTGGCCGACGCGATGACCGGCGAGTCGATCCTCTGCGTCTGCGTCCTGACCGGAGTCGTCCCACCGTCCGGGTTCACGCTCTACATCCCCGAAAGCCGCGTGACCGACGTCGACTGGTCGGTGAACCAGGCGCTTCAGTCGATCATCTCGGGAGGGATCAACACGCCCAACGTGATCCACTACAGCCAGGGCTTGAAGGTTCCCCCCAACGGCCCGATCGTCGACGAACTCGGCCACCCGATCCCCTGTCCGCCGGCCGAGGCCCATTTTGATCATGAGGAAAGTTGACGGGACTTCGCGGCTTGCCTCAGTTCACCGCTTTCTTCACGAGTGCGGTGATCGTTGCCTCTGCGGCGGCGTTCAGTTCCTTCAGTGCGAAGGCGGTCGGCCAGAGGGCGCCGTCGTCGAGATTCGCCTCGTGCATGAAGCCGAGCGTCGCGTACCTTGTCTTGAACTTCTCCGCGCTCTGGAAGAAGCAAACAACCTTACCATCCCTGGCATAAGCGGGCATCCCGTACCAGAGCTTCGGCGAGAGCGTCGGCGCGGCGGCCTTGATGATGGCGTGGAGCCGGTCGCCCAGCACGCGATCCGATTCCGGCATCTCGGCGATCTTCGCAAGCACGGCGGTTTCCGCGTCTTCCATATCCACGCGAGGCTTGGGGCGAGGGGCCTTCTTGAGATTCTTTTCACCCTTGATACCTTCTGTCATTGTCGCTCTCCGTCGTCACGGAATTGTCGTTGAGGGATTGGCGTTCTTCGATTCGTAGCGTGGGCTCGGCCCACCATCTTCGATTCATGGTGGGGTGAGTCCGCTTTACATTGTTCTCACGGATTTTCGTGTGTACTTGCCAGAATTTGAGAATGTAGGGTAGGGCTTGCCCTGCCGATGCTTTGATTGTCGCTCCCGGAACGGCCGGGCAAGCCCTACCCTACGGATTTGTTGCGGTTCAGCCAGCTTACGGGGACTCCGGAACTCCGGCAAGCTTCAAGCACGCCACCCAGATCCGGACCATCTCGGGCGAGGAGCCGACGGCGGTGAACTCGCTGGGGAAGTTGATCGGCAACGATCGTGCCGCCATGCCCTCAACTTATACGATTGGCTGACTTCTCTCAATACGGCCGGCCCTGGCTCTGCTCGCGGGCGGGCGGGAGCTTGTCGGCACCGGGGACGGGGGGAGTCTGCCCTTGATTGACCTTCTCGGTGGAGTCGGCGGGGACATCGGCAATCTTCACGTCGTCGGACGAGCAACCGGTTGCGGGAATCAGCGAAGTGGCCAGGAGGAAGGTGGCCGCGATGGTGGCGAATCGGTGGGGCTTCGTTGGTCGAAGGGGCATCGGCAGGCTCCGGGAGGGTCGATCTGTCCGTGGTTGGTGGGAAAGCAAGGGATCGGCGGCCCCGGTAACAGCCGTTGTTGGCACCGGGGCCGCCGATCGGCGGGGTTATGCAGCTTGAGGATGAAGGGCGGTCCGGGGCAGGAGGCGTCGGCGGAGATGATCTCTCCCTGGGCTCTCGACCCGAGGGCCCAGACGACGGCCTGGGCAGTCGTCGACTTGAGGAAATGGACCGAGCCGTCGACCATCGCGACGTTCGCGCCGCCAGAGTGGTAGCTGCTCATGCCGAAGTTGCCGTTGGAGCCGTCGAAGTCGCCGCCCCAGATCACCGTGGCGCAGTTGGGGTAGGGCGAGTTGGGTGCCACGACAGTATTGCCGAGCGTCCGGCCGAACATCCCGGTGCACCACTGCTGGCCGATCCAGCTCCGATTCGTGTTGGCGTTGCCGATCGTCGAGGGGGCCTTCTGGGCGCACATCTGGAGCCAGAGGTTCAGCCCGGGGCCGCCGCCAGGCATATTCTGGTTCGCCTGGTAGCGTCCGGAGCCGGGCGGGAAGGTGCCGCCGACGTCGATGACATCCTGGATCGACAGCTTGGTTGCGTCGAAGTCGCCGGTACGCCACTCGCCGAAGGCGATGGTGTTGCTTGAGCCGTCGAGCACGTCCTGCATCCGGAGAGCACGACCGTAGACCTCGAACATCCCGTTCGGCGACGCCGCCCCCCCCATCTCCTGCCCCGAGACATAAGGGCCGCTGTACTGATTGAGGCTGGCCCCGACCGACGCGAAGTAGTTGTTGCCCGGAGCGTTCTTCTGAAGCGCTGCCGGCGACTCGGACGGGAATCCCGGCGAGTTGACCGGCGGCGACGATGGGCAGAGGAAGCCATTGATGACCGTCGTGATCGCCGTGACCTGCGTCGAGGTCGTGTCAAACCCGGCGTTTCCCTGGTTCGGGATGGCAAAGTTGCACGCGTTGTAGACCGAGCTCTGCTCGATGTAAGGCAGGAGCATCGCGTGCGAGCTCCAGAGGCCCCAGTCGGTCCCTCGGAGGGCACCGGTGCCGTCGCGGACCTGCATGGCACCGAGCGGGAAGTTGTCGAAGGACGAGTGATAGTTCTGGAGGGCCAGGCCAAGCTGCTTGAGGTTGTTGACGCACTGGGCGCGGCGAGCGGCCTCGCGCGCCGCCTGGACGGCGGGCAAGAGCAAGGCGATCAACACGGCAATGATCGCGATCACCACCAAAAGCTCGATCAGGGTGAAGCCACGGCGTGAACGGAAACAAGGGGATTCGGCGGGCTCGGGCACGGGGGCTCTCCGGGGTGGGTGGATGGGTGGCGGGTGGGCTGGCGTCGTAGGGGGGCCTCGGACGCGATCGGGTCGGTCCTGAGACAGGCCAAATAATAAAGGAGACTTCACTCCAGCACTATTGCGAGTTTGATTGTAACGTCCGGGCGTTACGACCCGGTGTGTCGGATGTGAAGAATCCGGGAACTTTCGCGCTTTGAAATGTCGGGCGAGCGGACAGACGGGTCATTCCGCGGGGATGGGAAGAGACGGGCGAGCCGAAAATGAGGGTGCGGGTAAGGTAAGATGATCCGTTGAGAATGATCTCCCTGCCCTTCAGCCGGCACATTTTCATTTTCCCTCCGGAATCCCGGCAAGCTTCAAGAACGCCACCCAGATCCGGACCATCTCGGGCGAGGAGCCGACGGCGGTGAACTCGCTGGGGGGCGTCACACCCGCCCATTTGCGCGGGGCTCGGAGGATCACGACGCGTTGATCGGCCACGATCGCGCCGCCTCGCCCTCGACAATACGAGTCTTCTTGAAGCTTGCCGATTCGCCAGTGGGCGTCAGCCAGGCGGAAAGCCGTCATCGGCGTTTTCCCTTCACCGTGGATTGGCCGAAAGATTTCCACGAGCCCCTCTTGAACGCGGACCGACGGCAGGACGTGCCTTGCCTTGAATACGGACGGGAGTGAGGCCAGGCAGCCGAAACCCAATGCCAGGGCCATCGTGCTGACCAGGATCAAAGTCCCCGTCCGATCGAGAACCGCCAGAAATCCCACGCTGACCAGAGCCAGAGCCCCGAAAAACAGCCCGGCGGTCGTCCACCAGGTCCGCATCCCGCCGTCCTGGTCGTAAGGGATCGAATCCTCCAGGATCGGCAGTCGTTTCGCGAGATCCAGAAGCCCCGGAGCGGCGGCCTCGACGCACCCCGCGCAGTGGTCGCGACCATCCCAGAGGCGGATGAGTTCAGGCGAGTGCCCGCAACCATCAGGTTTCGGCTGTCGGGTTCCGGCTGGCAGGAAACTTGGCGACTCGTTCATGGTCAGAATCCTCAGGGCTCGCCCGGCGCTGGGCCAGAAGGGGTTCGTCGGCCTGACCAGGATGTTCGAAACGAAGCCATCCATCACAAGAAGTAAACGACAACCCACGCCAGACCCAGCGCCAGCCCCAACCGGTCGATCCAGTCCCCCTTGATTCGCAGACAATAGAGTGGGACCGAGACCAGCAGGGCACAGCTCGCCGGAAACGCGAGGGATGTTCTCAGTCGCGGGAAGATCCACGAAGGGAGGGTGTCAAGATAACCCGTGAGCTTCTGACTTCCCCAACTCGCCGGAACCTCGAAGTGTTGCCAGCCGTATCGATGGACGCTCACAAGTTCCTCGACAGCGAATGTCAGGACGGTGACGGTGGCGAAGGCCGGGATCAGGAATCCAGAACCCAGGATCATCCCGACGAGTTTCGGCCGGGGGGATCGTAGTCTCAACAACAGTAAGGTGATCGACCAGACCGCCAAAAAGATCGAAGCCAGCGTGGCCCACCAGCGGAGGTCATGGGTCGGGTACCCGGGTACGAAGAAAAGGAACCCTTGTCCGTCAACATCTGGCGTCAAGCTGATGGGAGTCGTCACGTAGTACCGAGCCAGCGCCAGGCCCACGGCGGTTGCAGCGGTGAAGATCATCAGGTCGAGCAGGGTCGCCTTGCGGGGCGATATGTCGTTCAAGGCTAGCCTCCTTGCGGCGATGTTCAATTGGACCTGATGCGCTCGTTCAGGGTCCGTTTCCCGTCGACGATCCGCGCGGCGACTCGCGTGGCTTCGACCAGGCTGGTCGTGTCGGCCTTGCCTTGCCAGGCGATGTCGAAGGCGGTTCCGTGGGCGACGCTGGTCCGGACGATCGGCAGGCCGAGGGTGACGTTCACCGCTCGGTCGAAGCCGATCGTCTTGATCGCGACGTGCCCTTGGTCGTGGTACATGGCGACCACGGCGTCGAACTCTCCCCCTAAAGCCCGGGCGAACAGGGTGTCGGCGGCGATCGGGCCTTCGACGTCAATCCCGGCGGCCCGGGCTCGATCGACGGCGGGGCCGATGATGGTCTGTTCTTCATCGCCGAACAGGCCGTTCTCGCCCGCGTGCGGGTTCAAGCCGGCGACGGCAACTTTAGGGGCTCGGCCGCCGGTCAAGGGGCGAAGCGCTTCGTCGGCGAGACGGATTTTCGACTCGACCGACTCGATCGTGAGCAGCTCAAACACCTTGCGGAGCGGGACGTGGAGCGTGGCGTGGATCACCCCCAGACCAGGCCGAGGCGAGCCGGCGGGAGCTTCGAGGTAGAGCATCATCGCGTGTGCGGGGGCCTGACAGCGCTCGGCGAGGATCTCGGTATGGCCGGGGTGCGTGACTCCCGCCGCGTGGAGCGACTCTTTCTGGAGCGGCAACGTCACGATCGCGTCGATCCGGCCGACCAGCGCCAGGTCGATCGCCCGGATCAGAAAATCGCTCGAAGCCCGTCCCGCCCGGGCGTCAATCCGGCCGGGCTGGATGGTCGAAAGATCCTGATCGGTCGCGTCGAGGCAGGGGATGACGGTCGACGACGGCTCGGCCTCTTCCGGGCGCGAAATGACCTGAACCGTGGCGCGGGTCCCGATCAGGGCGATGGCCTTGCGAAGCGTGGCGGAGTCGCCCACGACGAACGGTCGGGCGAGTTTGCGGAGTGGCTCATCGGCCCAGGCCCGGGCGATCACCTCGGGGCCAATCCCGGCCACGTCTCCCATCGTCAGGGCCACCAGCGGGCGGGGGCGAACGTCGGACACCATTCGAATCCTTCACGTCAGTGCATCGGGATATTCTTGGGAGCCGCGAAGTCGCTGGGTCTGGTCCCGCCCGGAGTGGCTGTCGCGCTGCTGTTCGTCACGGTGGGAACCTTCGAGCTCTCGGATTCTTTTTCGCCGCAGCCGAGCGCGGCCAGAAGCAGAGATCCGACGATCGTGGATCGTCGGATTGAGAAACCGGCACGTGACGTTGC
>JAJYCH010000279.1 GCA_021778575.1 Planctomycetota bacterium | reverse complement strand
GGCGTTACTGGAGCCGGTGCCACCAAAATCATCGGAACCCCAATTTCCCGAGCTAACTGATCCAGCTCTGGATCAGGCTTGCCGACGATGAGCAGCGCATCGGCCCGTCCCGCTTCGAGCCGGGATTTTGCGGTGGCCTCGCCCGGCAAGTGACGCGGATACCCGGTTCCAAAGTCGACGGCTGACGAGGCCCCCGCTTGCCAGCTCAGCGCGGCGGATGCTCCCGCCGGGTTACCCGACCCACCCAGTTCGAGAGCCACGAACCGTCGACCGTCGTTCAGGTCGCGGACCAGGCTCAGGGCGGCTTCTTGGGCGCGTCGCCCTTCGGCGCCAGTTCCCAGGTTCGACCCGAAGAATACCGCGCCATAGCGGGCAGATTGGAGCTTCTCGACCAGGATTTGCAGAGTCGGGAACGGAACCCCCGTCGCCCGTTCCGCACGATCGGCAGCCACGTCAATCCCCTGCGCGAGCATGCGGAGCACTCGCAAAAGTTCGGTCTGCCGATCCGGGGCGACCGGGATAAACAGGTCGGCCGCTCGGCTCGTCGCCGATGGCCCGGCATCGACCACGACCACAAACCGGCCGGAACGCCCCGAGGAGATGAATCGACCTTTGGGCTCGACGGAATAGCGCTCGAAGTGGCGAGGATGAGTCGTGATCGGGTCGGAGCCCCAGAAAAGGACCAGATCCGCGCGATCCTTGACCTCACCGAGCGACGCCGAGACCTGACCGACCCGCTGAAAGGCTTCGAGCTTGCTCGCCGCTTCGCTCCCACCTGAAAGCTCGACGACCGCGCCGATCTGGTCGGCGATCGCAATCGCCGAAGTGACCGACTCGATCGAGGTCTGAGTCAAACCACAGACGATCGGAGCCCGGGCGTTCCGGAGGATCGCGGCGGCCCGGTCGAGCGCGAGTTCGAAGGGTACAGGACTGCCGTCAATCGTGGTGGGATTGGGGGATTCTTCGACCTCGGCACGGAACCAGGCTTGACCGATCGCGCAAGCTCGATGGGCTTGGATGATCCGGTGGTTCTCAACCTCAATCGTGATATCATCGCAGAGGCAACCACAAGCCAGGCAGGTCACATGGTCGATGACCGAGGTCGCGGAAGTCATGGGGATAACCCTCGGTGCCCGATCCAGGGGGAAGGAATTCCGATCCGGGAAGACGAACCACCCCGTGTCGCGTTAGAGTATCGGTGATCTCCCTGTCCCAGGTCCACCCTGACGAGTCCGGCGCAGTCATGAAAATCCGGCTGGCGATCGATCGGTTCGATGGTTTGCGGAAAGAGCTGGCGGTCCTTTTGACCGAGGACGGTCGATCGTTCGACTTCCCCCGCGACCTGCTCCCGCAAGGATCTCGGGCAGGAGAATTGTTGTCGGTCGAAATCGAGCGTGACCTGGCCGGGACGGCGGAAATCCAGCAGCGTTCCCAGGAAATACGACGCGATCTCGATCGGACCGACCCGGGCGGAGACATCGCCTTATGAGACGTGATCCGCCCGATCCGTGGCAGGCGCTACGGAAGAATCGCCGACTGATCCGGCAATTGCTGAACCTGGCGACCGTCAGATTCGCTCGATCCTGGCGTCAGCCCGAATTCCCCCGGCGCTGGTTTGTGGCGGGACTGGCGCTGCTCGCTTTCGGGGTCTGCGTCGGGGTCTTCTGGTCTCAGGTTCGCTCAACTCCTCGGGTCACTCAATCGGTTTCGGGCGAGGCGACGATCGAGTTCCTCGACGTGGGGCAGGGGGATGCGGCGCTGATCACGTCGCCCGAGGGGAAGCGAGCCTTGATCGACGCCGGCCCTTCGAACCGGGTGGTCGAACTTCTCCGCGATCGAGGGGTTGACCAGCTCGACCTGGTCGTTGTCAGCCACCATCATATTGACCATTATGGCGGGATGCGGGCGGTGATCCGCCAGTTCCACCCTCGGGTGTTCCTCGATGCCGACTCGCCGCACGTCACTCCCAGTTACCTGGCCTTGATCAGCCAGGTGAAGGATGAGGGGCTGACGGCGATTCGCGCCGGACCGGTGGAACGGACGATCGAGCTGGGGTCAATCACCCTGACCGTCTTCGCGCAAGCTCCCGAGGACTCGAAGGACGAGAACAACAACAGCGTGGGAATCCGTCTCCAGTATGGGGGCTTCTCTGCTCTCTTTTCGGGCGATGCCGAAGGCCCGGAGCGCCGGTGGTGGATCGGTCACGAGACCGGGCTTTGCGAAGGGGTGGACGTCCTCAAGCTGGCGCACCACGGCAGCCGGAACGGGACCGATCGCGCCTGGTTGCGGCTGACTCGCCCCAAGCTGGCGGTCGCGAGCCTGG
Organism: Planctomycetota bacterium; assembly: GCA_021778575.1. Lineage (GTDB taxonomy): Bacteria > Planctomycetota > Planctomycetia > Isosphaerales > Isosphaeraceae > Tundrisphaera. The sequence continues at coordinate 4,328 of JAJYCH010000279.1, read as the reverse complement.
CGTCCGGCAACGAGTTCGGCCACCCTCACCCCGAGACGCTTGCCCTCCTGAAGTCGATGGCGATCCCGATCGAGCGGACCGATCAGGCGGGCACGATCCTGATCCGGACCGATGGGTCACAATGGTCGGTCGAGACCGAGCGGCCGTCGGGAGTTGGAGCACGGAACGGGGCAACCCACTCGCGTTCGGGGTCGATCGTTCGTAAAATGGTTGATTCGAGGAAAGTTTCATCGGACTCAAAAGTGCAGGCGGGAGACGTCGATGGCGGCACAGCCTCATCCAGTTGCAGGGCCGGCAGTCAGGCCCCATGTGGTGATCGTGGGCGGAGGTTTCGGTGGTATCGAGGCTGCGAAGGTTCTGGGCAAAGCTTCGACGAAGGTGAAGGTGACCCTGGTCGATCGCCGGAACCATCACGTCTTTCAACCGTTGCTTTATCAAGTCGCCACCGGAGCGATCAACCCCGCCAACATCGCCAGCCCGATCCGCCGGATTCTCCGGTCGTATGACAATATCGAGGTCCTGCTCGGCGATGTCGAGTCGATCGACGTGGCGGGCAAGAAGCTCAAGCTGACCGATGACGAGATCCTCTTCGACTTCCTGATCCTGGCCACCGGCGCCACCCATAGCTACTTCGGTCATGACGAGTGGGAGAAAGACGCCCCCGGCCTGAAGTCGATCGAGGACGCCCTGGAGATCCGTCGTCGAGTCTTTCTCGCCTACGAGGCCGCCGAACGGGAGACCGACCCGCGACGTCGCCGCGAATGGACGACCTTCGTTGTCGTCGGTGGTGGTCCGACGGGCGTCGAGCTCGCCGGTGCTCTCGCCGAGATCGCCCGGCATGACCTGATCCACGAGTTCCACAAGTTCAACCCCGCTCGGTCGCGAGTCATCCTGGTCGAGGCCGGGCCACGGGTCTTGCCCGCCTATGCCGAAGACCTCTCGGCCAAGGCGAAAAGCCAGCTCGAAACACTGGGGGTCGAGGTCCGCCTTGGAACGCGTGTCACGGGCATCGGCGAGGATGGCGTGATGACCGATCACGGCTCGATCGCGGCCCGAACGGTCCTCTGGGGAGCGGGCGTTCAAGGGTCACCACTGGCCAAGACCCTCGGTGTTCCGCTTGACCGGGCTGGTCGAGTCAAGGTCGAACCCGACCTCACCATTCCTCACGCTTCCGAAGTCTTCGTCGTCGGCGACCTCGCCGCGATCGAGACCGATGGCAAACCCGTCCCCGGCGTCGCGCCCGCTGCGATGCAGGAAGGGAAGTACGCGGCGAAGACGATCCTCGCCCGGCTGGCTCACAAGCCGACCAAACCATTCCGCTACCTCGACAAGGGCTCGCTCGCGACGATCGGTCGGGCCGCCGCGATTGGCGAGATCGGCAAGCTCCATCTGTCGGGCTTCATCGCCTGGGCGGCCTGGTGCTTCATCCATGTCTTCTTCCTGATCGGATTCCGCAACCGGATTCTCGTGATGCTCGAATGGGGCTGGCTCTACCTGTTCCACGACCGAGGCTCGCGGCTCATCACCGGACCGGTTGACGATCTGCTTGAGAAGGAGCATCCGTCGACCCGGCCGCACGTGGTTCCGGTCACCGTCGAAGGGTGATCTCGGCGGAAGTCTGGTTCGGATCGGATCGGATCGACCCACTCGTTCCCGGCTGTCACTCCGGGAACGAGTGCGTGACGCGCCTTCGAATGATGATCAATCGATCTGACTTCGCTTCCTTGCTTTTCAAGGTCACGGATATCCATGTCGAGCACCATCGTCCCCGAGCGAACCATCGACGGCCCGCACTATCAGTTCCGGGGACACCCGCTGATCGTCACTCGCGGCCATCCGCTTCCGCTGGGGGCGGGCCGGTCGCAAGACGGGGTCAACTTTGTCCTGATCTGCCGTCACGCGACCTCGGTCCGCCTGGTTCTGTCGGAGCCTTGTAACCCCGAGATCGAGACCGAGATCCCGCTTGGCCCGCAATTCTTCAAGACGGGTGATCACTGGCACATCCGGATTCTGGGACTTCCCGAAGAGTTTTGCTACGGCTATCGGGTCGATGGCCCGCGCGGTCCGATGCACCGCTACGACCCGAGGATCGTCCTGCTCGACCCCGCCTGTCGGGCGCTCTCGTGCGGTCGCCCCTGGGGTCAATCCGAAGGCTCGACGCGCCGGAGTTTGTTGACCCGCAGCCTGGGCGACCGGATGGACGACCTCAATCCGCGAATCCCTCGCGAAGACACGATTCTCTACGAGGCCCATGTCCGGGGGATGACTTGCCACGCGTCTTCGGGGGTCCGCCATCCGGGCACGTTCGCGGGTCTGGCCGAGAAGATCGGCTATCTCAAAGAACTGGGGATCACCGCCGTCGAACTGTTGCCGATCGACGAATTTGATGAAAGCGATTGCCCGTTCGTCAATCCGTTCACCGGAGAAAAACACCGGAATTTCTGGGGCTATAACACGATCGCCTACGCCGCCGTCAAAGCAGCCTACGCCAGCAACTGGGAGGGCGGCGGACCTCGCGAAGAGTTCCGCCGGATGGTCTCGGCCTTTCACAAGGTCGGAATCGAGATCGTCCTGGACGTCGTCTTCAACCACACCGCCGAGGGGGGCGAGGGCGGTCCCACCTACAATTTCCGGGGTCTCGATAACAGCATGTATTACATGCTCGACGACAACGGCCAGTACCTTAATTTCGCCGGTTGCGGCAACGCGGTGAATAGCAACCATCCGATCGTCCGGTCGCAGATTCTGTCCTGCCTCCGGAACGCGGTGGCCGAGTCGGGCGTCGATGGCTTTCGGTTTGACCTGGCGTCGGTCCTTGGTCGAGACCGGCGCGGGAATGTCCTGGTCGAGCCCCCGGTCATCGAGCAGATCACCGAGGATGCGCTCCTGGCCGACACCAAGATGATCGCCGAACCGTGGGACGCCGCCGGTCTCTACCAGGTCACCAACTTTCCGGGAGGGAACCGCTGGTCGGTCTGGAACGGTCGCTATCGCGACGACGTCCGACGATTCTGGCAAGGCGAGGCCGGCATGACCTCCGCGCTCGCAAAGCGGCTTTGCGGCTCGGACGACCTCGACCAGGGACGCGGGCCGCTGCACTCGATCAACTTTATTACGTGCCATGATGGATTCACACTCAACGACCTGGTCTCCTATAACACCAAACACAACGAGTCGAACGGCGAAGGCAACCGCGATGGCTCCGACGCCAATTTCTCGTGGAACTGTGGGACCGAGGGGCCGACCGACGACCCCGCGATTCGCTCGCTTCGAGCCCGCCAGGCGCGGAACCTGATGGCGACCTTGCTGATCTCGCAAGGCGTTCCGATGATCCTCGGCGGCGACGAGATCTTGCGGACCCAGAACGGCAACAACAACGCCTGGTGCCAGGATAACGAGATCAGTTGGTTCGACTGGTCGCTCGTCGACCAGAACCGCGACTTTCTCCGATTCGTCAAGCAGATGATCGCCCTTCGAAAACGCCATCACGTCTTGCGACGGACGACCTTCTTCTCGACCGAAGGGGGACAGACCCCCGATATTGTCTGGCACGGAACCCAGCCCTGCGAGCCTGATTTCTCGACGAATGCTCATACGATTGCCTTCGCTCTCGATGGTCGCCGAGGGGACCGGCCCGGTCTTGATCGCGATATTTACGTGGCGCTGAATGCGTTCTGGGAGCCGCTGAATTTCCGGATTCCCGGGTCACCATCGGGCCGGACCTGGCGTCGAACCGTCGATACCGCGCGGGCAACTCCCGACGACGCGGTCGGGCTGGACGAAGGACCGATCGTACCGTTTGCGACGGATTATCGGGTCGAGTCGCGATCGATGATCATCCTGGTCAGCGACGAATAAATCGGTCCTGACGATTGCTCATTCGCGAATCATGGCCCGGTCGAGAAATCGCCTCAGCTACGCATCGCCGCTTCCCGATCGAAGGGGACAGAGGAGCTCGTTTCGCGTGCTCCGCCGGCTCGCGGTGTTTTATCGAAAAAGGGTCGCAAGATGCGCTCAACCCCCCGGCGACGATCGCCGATCGCGAGAGTCGAAGCTCTGGAGACCAGGAATCTCCTGTCGACTATGAATGCCGCCGTCGCAACCAGCGCGGTGGCTCCGCCGATCTTCAATGAGCCTCCGGTTCAACCGCCCGCTCCGGCTCCGGCCACTCCTTCGAGCCCGCCAACGGTGTCTTACGTCCAGTTCGAGCCGTTGACCGGTCGGGTCGAGGTCACCTTCACGGGAGACATGGCCGGCTATAATATTTCGTCGCTGACCAACCCGGCTAACTACAGTTTCGTCCCGGTCACCACCAAGCAGAAGCTTCC
>JAJYCH010000278.1 GCA_021778575.1 Planctomycetota bacterium | reverse complement strand
GTGAATCAAGGCGGTCCAGAGCTTGACGCAGTCGCGAGGGTCACGCCGCTTGAGGGTCTCGGTCGCCACCCTGCGGACATCGGCCGACTTCGCATAAATCGCCAGCCCGGCCAGCACTCGCGACGCTTGCGGCGAATCAATCTGACCGAGCAACTGCGCGGCCCGAAGCTGATCCGAATCGCGTCCCTTGACGAACGTCGCGAGGATCGACGGCACGGCCCGAGGGTCGGTGATTTCGGCCAGCGCGGATTCGGCCTCGTCGTGCTTCGTGGGCTGGTCGAGCATTGTCTTGTATTTTTCGAGCAGCGGCTTCCACTTCCGGTCGGCCAGCTTCTGGGCGTCGGCGTCGGCCTTTTCCGTCGCGAGCTGGGCGTCGGTGATCCAGCGTCCGTCGTGCTTCTTGAAGCCCAGCTTTTTCCAGGCGATGTCGCGCTTCGGGTCGAGCCGGATGACGGCGGTGAAATGGGCCTTGGCTTGTTCTTTCAACCCATGCTCATCGGCCCAGAGCCCGAGGGTCCACTGGGCGTCGGCGGTGTAGGCGGCCTTGAGCCGACGGGTCTCGTATTCGTCGAGGGTGGCGGCGCGGTCGGGGTCGTTCTTGAGTTTCTCGGCGACGACTTCGGGGGGGAGCCAGCGGCCGTTGTAGGCGACCAGTCCCATCAGCCCGCGTGCCATGGTGTTTGTGGGATCGGCCAGCACGGCGAGGGTCAGGTGATGGAGCTTCTGGGTGGTCAGTCCGTGAGCCTCGCACCAGAGGGCGAGCTTGATCTGTTCATCGGGCGATCGTCCGGCCTTGGCCTTGGCCTCGGTGTAAGATTGTTTGACGTCAACCGGTACTACCGATGAGTCAACTTGCGTGCAAACCCCGACCATTCCGGCACAGACGATCGCGGGCATCATGGTCTCGACCTCAACTTTCACAAGTCGCCGAAGATCCACTGGATTTCACGGGCTCACATCGGATCGTAGCTTGCTATCATTTCGTGGGCAAGGGTGTTGACCGAGGGAATTCGTCCTTGTCTTGATGGTACAAGATTCGCTGGCCCGCGTCTGCTAGAATTTCTCGACGGATCAATCAATCGGCTTTCTCAGGCGAATCTCAGGAACCGGAACATGGCGTCCGACCCGGAAATACCGTCGATCGGCCTGACTTTACTCCAGCGTCGCGAGATCGAGGCCAGGATCGTCGGCCCGTTGATCCGGGGGTTCGCCGCCGAGTTAGGACTCGAGCCGACCCTGGAGATCGTCCGTCGGGTGATTGTGAACCTGGCTCACGAAGCGGGGGCCGACCTGGCGGCTCAACTAGGCGAGTCGACCCTCGGAGCCTTCACCCGGGGGATTGACCACTGGACCGAGGGGGGAGCCCTCGAACTCGAAATTCTCGAAAAATCGGCCGAGCGACTCGACTTTAACGTTAAACGCTGCAAGTATGCCGAGATGTACCGATCGCTCGGCCTGGCTGACCTGGGCGCCGGTCTCTCCTGCTGTCGAGACTTCGCCCTGGTCGAGGGGTTCAACCCCGAGATCACTCTCAAGAGAACCCAGACCTTGATGGAAGGGGCGTCGCATTGCGATTTTCGGTTCACGTCGAAACAGTCTGATCCACCCGGTTGACCCGCTCGCGATCAAGCCGTGGTTTTCGATCAAGCCGCCGAACAAGTGGAGTGAAGTTCCGTGGCCTCGCGAACCGTGGATTTCGGTGGCGGGCAGGTCGGGCGATAAATTCCGCCCTCGCCTCTGGTTCGATCGGCGCGAATCATCTATCATGGCATGAGATGAACTTTCGAAAATTCATCGATTCCGACACGACGTTGTGTCCCGATTCCGTCATCGCGAGACGTCATCGTCTGCCCGATCCGTTTGATGGTTGAGGATCGAATGGGGCGGTTCGGCCGCCTGGGACATATCGGCGATCTTGCCTGATTCGATCGCGTCCGCTTCGATGATTCGAGGTGGGCCCTCGCCGAAGCGCGTAGCGGGCCGAGCGATGACTTCCTGGCCAGGCCCGTCCGGTTCGCCGATCTTATCCAGGTGTTAGAATTTCAGACCCGTCATTGAGAGTGACCTCAGGATCGGATTCGCCCCTCATGTCCTGGTTGTCAAACGTTTTCGGCCGCCTGTTCAGTTCCGACGGGTTCGTGCCTCGACGGTTCTGCGGTCTCTGGCGCGACTGGCTCGTCTGGGAACACGTCGCGGGCAACGCGATGATCTGGTTAGCCTACATCGTTGTGCCGGTGATGATCTGGCAGATGGGATTCCGTCGCCTGGAATGGTCGCCGTTTCGGGGTGTCATCCGCTCGTTGACGCTGTTCATCGGTTTCTGCGGGCTGGGCCACTTTCTCGACATGCTCGCGTTCTTTTATCCGATGTACCGGCTCTCGGGGCATGTCCTGGTCGCCACCGGCTTGGTCTCGGTCTGGACGGCCTGGTCGATCCGCCAGGCCTGGCCGACCCTGGTGGCGATGCAGAGTCCGATCGAGCTGGAGCGGGTGATCGCCGAGCGGACGGCCGAGCTGACCCGCGCGATCGATGACCTGAAACGCGCCGAGGTCGACCGGGCGTACCTGGCGACGATCGTCGAGTCGTCCCAGGACGCGATCGTCGGCAGGGACCTCGACGGGGCGATCACTTCCTGGAATCGCGGTGCCGAGCGGATCTTCGGCTACCGGGCCGCCGAGGCGATTGGCCGGCCGATCGCGTTCCTGATCCCCCGCGAACGTCTTCACGAAAATTCGATGGTCCTGGAGCGGCTTCGCCGCGGCGAGAAGGTCGATCATTTCGAGTCGGTCCGGTTGACCCGAGACGGGCGTCGGCTCGACGTCTCCCTGACGATGTCTCCGATCCTCAACCCTGCCGGGCAGATCGTGGGAATCTCCAAGATCGTCCGTGATATCAGCGCGAGCAAGCAGGCGGAAGCGATGGTGAGGCGGAGCGAGGAGAAGTTCCGCCTGCTTGCCGAGTCGATCCCGCAACTCGCCTGGATGGCTCGGGCCGACGGCCACATCGACTGGTACAACCGGCGCTGGTACGACTACACCGGCACGAAACCCGAGTCGATGGAAGGCTGGGGGTGGCAATCGGTCCACGACCCCGAGGTCCTCCCGGAAGTCCTGGAACGCTGGAACGGTTCGATTGTCAACGGCCGGCCGTTTGAGATGGTCTTCCCGATCCGGGGGGCCGATGGTCAATTCCGGCAGTTCCTTACCCGGATCGTGCCCACTCATGATGACGATGACCGGGTGATCGGTTGGATCGGGACGAACACCGACATCGACGAGCAGAAGCGGGCCGAGAAGAAGCTCAGGGAGACCGAGCGGGCGTTGCGCCAGGCCGAGGAGCGGCAGCGTCGAGCCCTCGCCGCCGCCCGGCTCGCCCACTGGGAGTGGGAGATCGCCGACGATCGAATCTCCTACCAGGATTCGCTTGCCCTTCTCTATGGACGACCCGATGATCGGCCGTTCGAGAACTTCCCGGAATACCTGAGCATCGTTCATCACGACGATCGCGATCGGGTCCGCGAGGCCGCCCGGCGCGCCCTGGCTCCCGGCGTCCCCTACGAGGTCGAATATCGCGTCGTCTGGCCCGACGGTTCGGTTCACTGGCTCGCCGGCCGAGGCGGCGCCTTTTTCGATGACGACGGCAATCCGACCCGGATGGTCGGCGTTAATCTCGACATCACCGAGCGGAAGGATTCGGAGTCCCAGATCCGTCTTCTCAACGAGAGCCTGGAGCAGCGAGTCCGCGAGCGGACCGCCGAGCTGGCCCTGGCCAACCGGGCGCTCCGCGAGTCGCAACGGCTGGCCGGAGTCGGTAGCTGGGAGTGGGACGCGGTCGCCGACGTTGTCACCTGGTCCGACGAACTCTATCGGATCGCCGCCCGGGACCAGACGATAACGCCGTCTCGTTATGCCGGGCATGACCATCTCTTCACCCCCGAGAGCCTCGCCCTTCGTGACTCGGCGGTCCGCCGCGCCCTGGAGACCGGCGAGCCTTACGAGGTCGAGCTGGAGATGATCGGCGGCGACGGCGTTCATCGCTGGATCATCGCCCGGGGCGAGGCCGTCCGCGATCCGAACGGCCAGGTCGTCAGGCTCCGGGGCACGGTTCAGGACGTCACCGAACGTCGAGAGCAGCGCGAGGAACTCCGTCGAGCCCGCGACCAGGCCGTCGCCGCCACCGGGGCCAAGGGGGATTTCCTGGCCAACATGAGCCACGAGATCCGGACGCCGATGAACGGAGTGGTCGGCATGACCGAACTGCTCCTGGACACCCAGCTCAATGACCTCCAGCGCCGCTACGCCGAGACGATCCGGACCAGCGGTGAGGCCCTGATGACGGTCATCAACGATATCCTCGACTTTTCCAAGATCGAGGCCGGCCGGTTGACGATCGAGGCGACGGACTTTGACCTTCGCACGGTGATGGAGGAAGTGGTCGACCTGCTCGCCCCCAGCGCCGACCGGAAGGGGCTGGAGATCCGTTGCCGGATCGCGCCCGATGTCCCCGGCCGGCTGGTGGGCGACCCGGTCCGGATTCGTCAGGTCCTCACCAATCTGGCCGGCAATGCCGTCAAGTTCACCGATCACGGCACGGTCGACCTGGAGGCCGATCCAATCGCCGATGACGGCCAGGTCACCCGGCTCCGAATTCGGGTCCGGGATACCGGTATCGGCATCCCCGAGGAGCGCCAGGTCGATATCTTCGACAGCTTCACGCAGGTCGATGGCGGCAGCCGTCGCTCTCATGGCGGCACGGGACTGGGCCTGGCGATCTGCCGGAAACTGGTGCGACTCATGGGCGGGACGATCGGCCTGGAGAGCCGCCCCGGCCTGGGAAGCACCTTCTGGTTCGAGGTCTCCCTGGGCCGGGGGCAAGGTGAGCCCGACGTGTCGGCCGACGGGTTGCGGGGGCTCCGCGTCCTGGTCGTCGATGACCAGGAGACCAATCGCGAGATCCTCCGGGACACGCTCCAATCCTGGGATTGCCGTCCCGAGGTCTCCGCCTCGGGCGTCGAGGCCCTGGCCCGGCTCCTGGCGATGGACGCGGACGAGGCTTTCGAACTCATCCTTCTCGATCAGAAGATGCCCGTCATGGATGGCGAGCAGCTCGCCCGGGTCATCAAGGCCATCCCACGTCATGCCGATGTCCCGCTGGTGCTCCTCTCCTCGCTCGGCTGGGCCGATCCGAGCGAGGAATTCGACCCGGTTCTCTGGTCCGCTCGCTTGACCAAGCCGATCCGGCGGTCGCAATTGTCCAACATTCTCCGCCGGGCCGTCTCGATCCCCGTCGCGCTCCGGACCGATCAGCGGGATGTCGTCGACCAGCGTTTGCGGCTGCCGTCGCCCCTGAACATCCTTCTGGCCGAGGACAATCAGGTCAATCGCATGGTGGTGATCGGGCTGGCGGAGCGGCTCGGCTGCGCCGTGGAGTCCGTCGGCAACGGCCGCGAGGCGATCGAGGCTGTCCAACGAGGTTGCTACGACCTGGTCTTGATGGACGTCCAGATGCCCGAACTGGACGGCATCGACGCCACGACCGCGATCCGCGACCGCGAGCGAGCATCGGGCCGCCATATCCCCATCATCGCCTTGACGGCGCACGCGATGCAGGGGGACCGCGAGCGGTGCCTGGCGGCCGGGATGGACGGCTATCTCACGAAACCGCTCAAACTTGGCCCGCTTCGCGAGGCCCTCCTCACCTGGGGTTTCGGCGTCGAGCGGCCGACGCCGGGCAAAGGAGGCCCGCCCGAGCCAGACTGCCGGCCTTACTCCATCGAGGCGATCGAGGAGGCGTTCGGGAACAACCAGAAGCTCATCCGCGAGGTTCTCGAAGTGATGTTGAAGGACGTGCCCGTGCGACTCGGACGTCTGGAAAAAGCGGTCCAGGACCGGGATGGCCCTCAGGTCTCATGGGAGGCGCACGGCCTCCAGGGAGCCTTCTTGACCGTGGGAGCGACGGACTTGGCGGCGGCCTGTCACGAGCTGGTGACGCTCGGCGAACGGGGTGATGACCGGGCGATCGAGTCGGTCCATCGTCCCATCCGCAATCAATGGGAACAGCTCGCCGCCGAGGCAACCCGCCATCTCGAAATGCTTGGTCCGGTGAACGAAAAACCGACCGGGTGACTTTTTCGTTGATTCGTAACGCGGCGTCGCCGCATCCGTTCCAGAAGTCGGGTGGGTCGAGCGTAAGCGCAATACCGTCAAATGAGCCGTAACAGTCAGCAGCGGCAGTCTTTCTGACTCCCTCCCCCACAAGGGGGGAGGGGACAAAACTCCTTGGTGCTACGCAGCTTAACGTTCATTTGACGGTATTGGGCCGAGCCCACCCTACTGGATTATGATGCGGCTCCGCCCTCTTCCCAAGGCGCGGACCGCGAACGCCGGACCTGGTTGAACAGGCCGATTTTCGGCTCAAAGCTGGGTGAGGTCGCTCAGCGACCCCGGCCGATCGTCATCGGCACGTCCACCGCCGTGTTAACCGGGGCAAACTGGGCGGAATTTCTCGGCCGAGCCGCTTCCATCCGGTCCATCAGGTCGAGTTTCGCCTCCATCGCGTCGAGCCCGGCGTCGATCTCGCGCCCCTCGCGCTGCATCTTCAAAAACGAACCCATCATGTCGTTCAGACGGGCCTCGTCATCGGCTTTCAGGAGTGCGTCGGCG
>JAJYCH010000277.1 GCA_021778575.1 Planctomycetota bacterium | reverse complement strand
CATTCCCTTCAAGTAGCAAGCGCGGTTCGCGTGATGGGGAGAGGTCGCCCGTTGTCGATGACCGATGGCACGACCGCATTGGAGCCGGCGCCAAGCCGCGACACGACCGATCTGGCCGGGTTCGGCTATCGTCAGCGGCTGGACCGAACTCTGGGAGGGTTCTCGTCGTTCGCGGCGGGGTTCTCTTACCTGTCGATCTTGACCGGCCTGCCCCAGCTTTTTTATCTGGGGTATGGGGCGGGTGGTCCGGCGTTCTTCTGGACCTGGCCGGCAGTCCTGTTCGGTCAATTCCTGGTGGCGCTTTGCTTTGCCGAACTGGCGGCGGAGTATCCGCTGTCGGGCGGGGTTTACCAGTGGGCCAAGCAGGTCGGCTGGGATTCGGTCGGCTGGATGGCCGGCTGGGTGTACCTGGCCTGCGCGACGGTCTCCCTGGCTTCGGTGGCCACAGCCTTACAAGGGGCGTTACCCCGGATCAACCCGTGGTTCCAGTGGGTGGGCGACGCCTCGAATCCGGTCGACGCGGCCCGGAACGCCGTGCTCCTGGGCTGTTCGTTGATCGCGCTCAGCACGATGATCAACGTCCTGGGTGTTCGTCTGCTGGCCCGGATCAATAATGTGGGGGTCTTCGCCGAGCTGGCGGGGGTTGTTATCCTGATTCTCCTGCTGGCGTCGCAGGCTCGCCGAGGGTTCGGCGTGATTCTCGAAACGCAGGGCAAGGGTGCCGGCCTGCCGATGGGTTACCTCGCGCCCTTTCTGGCTGCGGCGCTCGTTCCGTCGTTCGTGATGTACGGATTTGACACCGCCGGAGCGCTGGCCGAGGAGACCGACGACCCCCGTCGGAAAGCCCCCCGGGCAATCCTGGGAGCCCTGGCGGCGGTGGGCCTGGCGGGAACCCTGCTGATCCTGGTCGCCCTGAAAGCCGCGCCCGACCTGCTCGACCCCAACCTGGGTCAACTGGGCGGCGGCCTGGCGACGATCATCGAGGGGGCGCTCGGTTCGACCTGGGGCAAGCTGCTCTTGCTCGACGTGGCCCTGGCGATCGCGGTCTGCACGCTGACGGTCCACGCGGCGGCGGTCCGTCTGATCTTCGCGATGGCCCGCGACAACGGCTTGCCCGGCTCGCGGACGCTGGCCAGCTTGCCCGAGTCGTCGCGGACGCCACGCGTTCCCGCCGTGCTCCTGGGTCTGGCGGCCCTCTTGATTCTGGCGGCGAACGCGAACTTTCCGCAGATTGTCGAGGTCATGGCGTCGGTGGCGGTGGTCTGGGCGAATCTGGCTTATCTGTTTGTGACGGTCCCGCAGCTTCTCCGGCGAATCCGTGATCGAAATCAACCCGATCTCCAGAAGGCGCGGGGGTTGTTCACCCTGGGCCGGTGGGGTCTGCCAATCAACATCCTGGCGGTTGTCTGGGGTGTCGTGATCGTGACGAACATCGCCTGGCCTCGGCCGGAGATTTACGGCGAGGTCTGGTATCGCCGGTTCGCCGCCCCTCTGGCGACGCTGGTGATGCTGGGAACGGGGCTAATCTGCCGGCGGTTCATGGCTCGACGAGCCTCGGAGGTCCTGGAGGAACATCGGGTGCCGGTCTTTGAAGGGGTGCTGGTCCCGGCGGTCGCGGGAACGGCGGCAGGGTCGCGAGCGGGAACGGGAACCGGGTCCATCGAGGAGTTTTTCGAATGATGGGGAGTCAATCGGAACTGGGCCTGGTGCCTGCCGAAGGTGACGAGGGACTCGACGCCGGTCGAGTCCTGGCGCAGCGGTTCGCGGCCTGGGGCGTCCATCTTTACACGGCGATCGGGCTGATCCTGGCGGCGAGGATGGCCATCCTCCTGGTTCGAGGGGGAGCCGAGGCGATCCGCGAGGCGTTCGTCCTGATGCTGGTGGCCAGCCTCGTCGACGCCACCGATGGCACGCTCGCCCGGAAGGTCCGCGTCAAGTCGGTCCTGCCCGATTTCGACGGCCGGAAGCTCGATGATATCATTGACTTCCTCACGTATACATTCCTTCCGCTCCTCCTGGTCTGGCGCGCGGGTCTCTTCCCTGAGGGGACCGAAGCCTGGCTGCTCTTGCCGCTCCTGGCCAGCGCCTACGGGTTCTGTCAGGTCGAGGCCAAGACCGACGACGGCTACTTCCTCGGTTTTCCGTCGCTCTGGAACGTGGTCGCGTTCTATCTGTACGTGCTTCACCTCCCCGGCTGGCTGGCCGTGGCGATCGTGGTGGTCCTGGCCTTGATGACCTTCGTGCCCAGTCGCTACCTCTATCCGTCGTCGCAGCCCGGCGCGTTGAACCGGGCCAGCAATGTCCTGGGGGCTCCCTGGTGCTGCCTGCTTTTGGCGGTGATGTGGCGGCTCCCCTCGGGAGATTCGATGATCGCCGACCATCTGACCTGGTGGCTCGCGGCGATCTCGCTTTACTTCCCGCTGTTCTACATGGCGGCGTCCTGGACCGTGACCATCAAGCTCCTGAAACCCCGGCGGGGTTGAAGCCCGAACCGCGACGATCCGGGCGACCCTGACGATCGTGACCGCCGCGACGGTTGCGTGGTTTTCGGATCTTCGAACGATCGGCGGGGACTGGCCTTGCTCCGAGAAGATAGGATATAGTGAACGAGAAGTGACGCCGCCGCGTCTCCTGTCCGGCCGTCCGTTGCCCAGTCGCGGGAGAGGTTCGATGTCGACTGCGGGAAAAGTTTTGACCGTGCTGATCCTTCTCGTGATGGTCTCCTGGATCGTCATGATGTCGGGTGTCAGCCAGCTTAACGCCAATTACGGTCAGAAGATCCAGCGCGAGCAAGCCGAACTCGAAAAGGTCACGGCCGACGCCGCCAAGGCGAATGCCGACTATCTCGACGTGACCGAGAAGGCCCGGCTCGAACAAGATCTGACCGAACGCGAAGTTCGTGATAAGCTCGCCGAGATCTCGCGTCGTGAACGCCGTCTGTCTTCCACCCAGGAAGACCTGACCCGGCTCAAATTCCAGCTCGCGGACTGCGAAATCGCCGCGACCAAGGCCAAGACCAACCTCGATCATCGCGAGGCCGAAAAGGTCAAGGACGAGGAACTTCTGGCCAAGAAGCGCGATGAAATCGCCAAGCTGCAAGCCCTGAACGCGGAATACAAGACCCAGCTCGCCCAGCTCCAGGATGACTTCAAGAAGCTTCTGGCCGAGAATGCCGCCAAGATCAAGGTTCCGGTCGTCAGGCCGGCCTCGACCATCCGCGAATCGCCGTCAAGCTGATCGTCTCGACGCCGCCGGAATCCAAATCATCGAACCTCGGTTGCGACGCATCGCGCTCGCTTCCGAGGTTTCTTTGATCCACTCAACGGGCTCCGAGCCAGCGCTCGATCGCTCGAACTGCCCGCTCGTGATTCCCTCGGCGGAAACAATCCTCGATCGCTCGGAGCCGGCGGACCATCGCCGGGCGGAACGGCACCGCAGAACCGGCTGGCCAGTTGCGCGGCACGAGCCGATTGGCCACAACCTCGACCAGCGTTTCGACCCCATCGCCGGTCTCGGCCGAGATCGCCAGCGCCTCGATCGCTCGTTCTGGCCAGTTCGCCGGCAAGTCGGCCTTGTTGGCGACCACCACCGCCCGAGGATGTTCGGCCAGGATCGCCCGATCAGCCTCGGTCAACGGCTCGGAACGATCGAGGACGACGATCACCAGATCGGCCCCGAGCTGATGAGCCTTCGCCAGCGCCTGGCCTTCGGACTCGATCGGGTCGGACGTCGCGCGGAGCCCCGCCGTGTCGGCCAGCTCGACCGGCCAGCCCGCAAACGCGGCGCGGATCGTCACCACGTCGCGAGTCGTCCCCGGTGTCGGGTCGACGATCGCGCGGTCGAACCCGGCCAGGGCGTTGAGCAGCCGACTCTTCCCCACGTTCGGCCGACCAGCCAGGACCACCCGCCACCCCTCGACCAACCGGAGCCCGAATTCGGCTCGCCCGATCAGACTGTCGAGCTTCGCCAGGGCCTCGTCGGTCGAACCGGCCTGAATCCGTCGAAGCTCGTCGTCCAGGGCTCCATTGACCTGATCGAGCAGGACCTCGGCGACCTTCGCCGTCGAGGCCCGCGCCAGTGCGAGTTCCGCCTCGGTGTTGATTGATGACCCATTCGAATGCTTGAGCCAGGCCCGAGGGCTCCGGGCCTTCGCCCCGCTCGCCACCAGGGCCTCGACCACCAGGCCGATCGCCGACGGTCCGCCGTGACACTGGATCTCGACTTCAGGGGAATCGCTTCCCGCGTCCACGATGACCGCGACCACCTCATCCCCCAGCCCCGCGCCGACTCGCCCGACCCGAAGCCGACCGACGGGAGACGCCGTCAATCCCCGCCCCAGGTTCGGCCGGAACGCCCGATCCGCGACGTCCAACGCTCCCGGACCCCAGACCCGAACGACGCCGATCGCCCCGCGACCATCCGCCGTGACCACCGTCAAAAAAGGACTGAGGACTGAGGACTCGGGACTGAGGACTGAGGACTCGGGACTTGGTGGGGTAGTCATGACGCCCCCGGATCAGCAACGTAGGGCAGGGCTTGCCCTGCCGGGTCCTGAGTCCCGAGTCCTGAGTCCTTCCGCGAAAGTCCTTCAAGAACCAGATGCGGTATGACTGAGGAAGAGGGCGACGCGGAGATCCACGGGGCGAAGGTCGCCGCGTCGCCGCCGGTCCAGAGAACCCAGGGCAGGGGCTTGAGTCCCTCGGCCTGGCGCGTCAGCAGTTCCCGGATCGCTCCGACGACCCCCCAGAACACCCCGGCCTCAAGCGCGGGGATGGTCGAGCGGCCGAACGAGTTCGGGGCCTCGGTCGGGGCGACCTCGGGAAGCTGCGCTGTGAGAAGGTGCAGCGCCCTGGCCATCGGCCCCAGCCCCGGCGCGATGGCTCCGCCTTGCCAGACACCTTCGGCCGAGATCCGCTCGACCGTCACCGCCGTTCCGCACGAGACAACCAACCCCGGCCCTCGGCCGAGCTGAATCGCCAGCGCACCCACGACCGCCAGAGCACGGTCGGCCCCGGTTTTCTCGGGATGATCGAGTTCGTGACGGACCGGAACGTCACTCGCCGACCGATACCAGCGGATCTGGCGGACGCCTCGCCCTTCGAGGAACCGTCCGACCCGATCGGCCAGCGGCGGGTTGACCGAGGCGATCGACCAGGCCGTTTCCAGCTCCCCCAGGCCCCAGGCATCCCACGCATAAGCCCAGGTCGTCGGGTCATGAGTGGGCAAAGCGACGGTTGAGGCCAGCCGACCGTCGAGGTCGACCAGCCCCCACTTGAGCCGGGAGTTGCCAAGATCGGCGACGATCCGGGTCATGGGCGGCGACCACTCCGGGACTTGGCTTACCGATTCTCGGTCTTCAGACTTCCGACGTGACTTCAACAGGAACCGGCTCGACGACGGCTTCGGCTTCGGGCTTGGGCTGCGGTTTGGGGCGGGGCTTGTTGAGGAAGGGCGTGGTTTCGGCGGCGGGGGGAAGTTTGTCGAGCAGTTCGCTGATCCGGTGGACCAGCGGCGGAATTCCCTTACCGGTCACGGCCGAGATGGCGATCACTTCACGGCAAAGCTCGGCGCTGATCCGTTCGGCGGCGGCCTCGGAGCCGGTGACGTCGAGCTTGGTCACGACGATCAACTCGGGTCGGGCCGCCAGGGCCGGGCTGTACAGCTCCAGTTCCTGGCGGATGTTCCGGTAGTTGGCCACCGGGTCGGATTCGTCGATCGGTACCGCGTCGATCAGGTGGACCAGCAGGCGGGTTCGCTCGACATGGCGGAGGAACTCGTGACCGAGCCCGTGCCCTTCGTGGGCTCCTTCGACCAGCCCCGGGATGTCGGCGACGACGAACCGGCGTTCTCCCTCGTCAACGGTGCCGAGGTTGGGGTACTTGGTGGTGAACGGGTAATCGGCAATCTCGGGATGGGCTCGCGAGATCCGCGACAGGAGGGTCGACTTGCCGGCATTGGGCAGTCCGACCAGCCCCACGTCGGCGATCACCTTCAGTTCGAGTGTGATCCAGCGTTCCTCGCCCGGTTCCCCTTTTTCGACCTGACGGGGGGTCCGGTTGGTGCTGGACTTGAAGAACTTGTTGCCGTGGCCGCCCACGCCCCCCTTGGCCACGATCACCTGGTCGCCCAGGTTCTTCAGGTCGCGAAGGAGGTGGCCCCGATCGCGGTCGCGGACGATCGTGCCGACGGGAACCTCGATGATCAGGTCTTCCGCGGTCCGGCCGTGACAGTCCGAACCCTGGCCGTGGTCGCCCCGGTTGGATTTCCAGTGCCGCTGCGACGAGAGGTGGGCGAGGTTCGTGACCCCTTGCGCGGCGCGGAGGATGATACTGCCGCCGTTGCCGCCGTCGCCACCGCTCGGTCCGCCCCTGGGGACGTATTTCTCACGACGGAAGGCGAGACAGCCGTTGCCGCCGTCGCCACCTCGCACGTTGATCGTCACCCGGTCGACGAACATCTCAGGCCCACCCCGCTAGAAAAACCACTGACGAAAAAATCGGGACCGGCTCCGAGCGTCTCCGCGAGGGGCCCGTCCCGAATAGTGTTCGAGCCGTTGCTGATTCGCGACTCAAGCCAGAACTGGCTCGGCCGTCGCCTCTTCGAGTTCGAGCGGGACGACGTTGATCCGCCGACCACCCTGATCGAAGAACACGGTCCCTTCGATCA
>JAJYCH010000276.1 GCA_021778575.1 Planctomycetota bacterium | reverse complement strand
CTGATCGGCTGGGGCGGCGGGCTTCTGGCCGGTTGGGGTCTGCTGGCGTTGATGACAAAGCTCCGCCCCGAAGCCGTCGCCGAAGGGGCCGCGCTGGGCTGGTGGTCCATCGGGCTCTCGGGAGTCTGTGCCCTGGGCGGTTCGCTCGCGGCCTCGGTCTTGCCCGCCTGGAGAGCGACAAGCGTGAGCCCACTCGAAGCGATGGTCCCCCGAATCAAAGATCAATCGGGACGGCTTCGCTGGTGGCTCACGGCGGTCGGTCTGGTTCTGATCGCCATCAATCCGATCGTGGTTTTTTACATCCCGATGAAAGACACGGCCCGCTACGGAGTCTCGGCGGCGCTCGGTTGCACCTCGATGGCGATTGGCTTCGTTTTGCTGGCCCCGCTCGCGGTGGCCCTGACCGAACGAATCCTCGCGCCGGTGCTGGCCCGATTTCTGGTCCTGAACGTCCGCCTGCTGGCGACGCAGCTCTCGTCGAACCTGGGCCGGACCGTGGGCACGACCGTCGCCCTGACAATCGGCCTGGGCCTGTTCGTGGCGACGCAGACCTGGGGCTATTCGATGCTCGCCCCGTTCACCCCCGGCGACTGGACGCCCGACCTCCTGGTTTCGATCAGCCCGTCCGGTGTTCCTGACTCCAACGTCGACGCCGTCCGCCACGTCAAAGGGATCAAGGCCGACCGATTCGAGCCGGTGGCCGTCAAGCAAGTGAAGTTCGCTGATGATCCGACCGGCTTCAAAATCCGACCATCGGCGACCCGTCAGGACACCTGCGTGATGGTCGGCATCGACCCCGTCGCGGCTCTGGGAAGCGATCATCCTCTGTTCAAGTTCGAATTCGTCGAAGGGACGCGCGACGGCGCGATCCTTCAGTTGAAGCAAGGCCGCCATTGCCTGGTTCCGGACCACTTCGCGCGGGAGTCGGGCCTCGGCCTGGGCGGGAAGTTTCGGGTGATTCCGCCCGATGATCCCGAGCATCCGATTGAATACGAGATCGCCGGGGTGGTCTCGATGCCGGGCTGGCACTGGATGACCAAGAGCATCCGCCGGGGTCGTGCCGCAGGCCTGATGTTCGCCCCTTATGAGATCGTCCGGCGCGACTTCAACACGGGGCGGCCTGCGGTCTTCTGGGGAGACATGGACGGCTCGGCGACGGAGGACGAGATCAAGGCGGCGCTCCAGCCGATCGCCGGCCAGCCGGCAGTCGCTCGGCGCGGCCCTGCCAAGGGAAACGTGACCCTGGCCTCGGCGGCGGGCGTTCGGACTCAGGTCCGCGAGCGTGCCGACAATATCATCTGGGCTTTGAGCGAATTGCCGCTGGTCACACTTCTGGTCACGTCCTTGGGCGTGATCAATACGGTGCTCTCATCGATTCGATCGCGACGCTGGGATCTCGGCGTTCTTCGAGCCCTTGGGCTGACCAGGTTCGGCCTTTTCCGCCTGATCGTCGCGGAATCGCTCCTGATCGGCGTCGTGGCTTGCCTGTTGAGCCTGGGTTTTGGCGCGATGGCTGGCTATTGTGGAACGGGTGTGACCCGTTATATCAATATTCGCGGGGGCCAGTATACGCCGCTGGTGATCCCCTGGGCCAAGCTGGTCGTGGGTTTTGCCCTGGCGCTGGGGATCTGCTTGCTTGCCGCGCTCTGGCCCGCCTTCCGGACCGGTCGGACCGAACCGTTGCGACTGTTGCAAGCCGGACGTGCCGCGAGTTGATCGATCGAGGTTTTCGGATTCACTTCTCTCTTTCTTTCCCACGAGGTTGATGAGCCATGAGCCACCTGAATCGTCGCGAATTGCTGGAGCGCAGCCTTCCCCTCGCGGGCCTGATTGGCCTGGGGTTCTGGCCTGGCCTCGGCCGGGCAGACGAGGTCAATCCCACGACCCTCGAAGAGAAAGCCGTGGGATTCCTCCGGCCTCGCCAGGAGACCGACGGAAGCTGGTCCGGCACCAAGGAGCCGGGAATCACGGCCCTGGTGGTCACGGCCTTGCTCCGCTCGAAGCGGGTCACGCCGAGCGACCCGGCGATCGTCAAGGGGCTTGGCTTCCTGGAAGGGTACGTCGATCCCAAGGGGGGACTGGCCAGGGCTCCGCACTCGGTTTATTCGACTTCCGTCGCCCTCATGGCGTTTCAGGAGGCTAACCAAGGCGGAAAATTCGATGGCTTGATCAAGGGAGCGCAGGATTTCCTCAAGGTCAACCAGACCGACGAGAGCGAGGGGAAAACCTCGGCCGACGTCACCTATGGCGGCTCGAATTACGGCGGTGGCGCTGGCCGACCCGACCTGTCGAACACCGCTTTCATGATGGAATCGCTCCGCGATACCGGGCTCCCGGCCGACGATCCGGCGCTCCAGAAGGCGCTCGTCTTCGTCTCGCGGTGCCAGAACCTCAAGAGCGAGTTCAACGATCAGCCCTGGGCCGGCAAGGTCAACGACGGCGGGTTCATTTACGTCGCCCCCGGCCGTCCGGGAGGCGACGCGGGCAAGTCCGCCAAGAAAGCCGACGACCCGATTCCGTCGAGCGCCGGGATGACCTACGCGGGCCTCAAGAGCATGATCTACGCTGGTTTGAAGCCCGACGACATCCGGGTCAAGGCCGCCCTCGGTTATATCGCCAGGCATTACACGGTCGATGAAAATCCCGGTCAAGGTCAGCGTGGGCTCTACTATTATTATCACACGTTTGCCCGAGCCCTGGCCGCGCTCGGCCAGCCGAAACTGGTCGACAGCGAAGGCAAGGAGCACGACTGGCGAGCCGACCTCGTCGCCGCTCTCGCGAAGCGCCAGGAGCCGAGCGGCGCCTGGGTCAACAAGGAGGATCGCTTCATGGAAGGCGACCCGAACATCGTGACGTCCTACGCCCTGCTCGCCCTGGCCGCCGCCCGGCCCAAGGGCTGATCGATCGGATCTCCCCCACGATGGTGTGGTGGGGCTCGTTGCGCTCGACATTCTCTACAGGATTCACGCCGAATTGCTCGTCGGATGGCGAGCATGCGTAGGGTCTGTCGAGCGTCAGCCAGGACGCGCCAACGCGGCTCGAACCATCTGCTTGGTCGATCGAAAGCCGCTCTTCCGAGATCGTGGGCGGTGCCCGGTCCACACCCCCAGGAACATCTAGAAATAGGGAGATTCCAGGTCATCGACGGGCTGTTTTTTCTTCGGCTCCCAGCCAAAGAAAGCCAGTTTCTCGTCGCGCTTCAGATCGCGCCAGTTCCTGGTTTCCTTGATTGCCTGGTCCCAGGTGACTCCTCGAAGTTCGCGATAGCGTCCCGCCGCGCCCGGCTTGCCGCACTGGACCAGGGCGTCGATCTCGGCGACCTTGTCGGCGATCTCATGAGCCAATTCGGAATCGGGCAGACCCCGATAAGGGCCGTGATCTGATTCGTCGATCCGCTGCTTCAGCAACTCCGATCCATGGGCCTGGATGTAGTCGCGCAACGCTTGCGGATCAATCGAGGACCAGAGATGGCCACAGGAAACGCAGACGTGAGGCCCGCCACAAAACAAAATGCCCGGCAGAGCCCGCCAGACCGACAACTGGTCCGCCGGGACAAAAGCGCTTCCATAAACCATCGAGTCCGAGCCGGTAGAAATTCTTCCATCGATCACCGTCGACCGGCCGCACTGAGGACACGTCGCAGAAGACATCGGAGAACCTCGGAGAAGCCAACCACAAATTCGAATACCCATCGCTCCGGGTCATTCGTCCCGGAGCGACGGGTATTGGATCAAATCAGATGGGTGGAAAGGGTAGTTCTCGAAGCGGGGCTCCCCCCGAAGCATCAAGCCGAGACCTTGCCCGACTTCTTCCCGCCCTGGCCCTTGCCGGCCGGAGCCGTCGAGGCCGAGGCGGTTGGGGGATTCATCGGCAACGAGTCGGGTTTCTTCGCCCCCTTCGACAGCAGCGACCTCCAGTCGCCGGGGACAACTTCGGCCTTGGCCTTGATGTAGAGGTAACTCTCGTAGTTGCACGGGTAAATCGTCAGCTTACCGGTATCGACCTCGATCACCTTGTTGGCCACGGCTCGGATGAAGTGCTCGTCGTGCGAGATGAAGCAAAGCGTTCCGCTGTAGTCGACCAGAGCCTCTTCGAGCACGTCGCGGCTGGCGATGTCGAGGTGGTTCGTCGGCTCGTCCATCATGATGAAGTTGTGCGCGACGGTGAGGATCTTGGCCAGGCAGAGCCGGGTCTTCTCGCCGCCCGAAAGGGCCGAGACCGGCTTGTCGGCCGCTTCTCCACTGAAAAGAAACGCGCCGAGCATCCCTCGAAGATTGCCGTCGGGCAGGCTCGGGTGAACTTCGCGGAGGCTGGCGAGCACCGTCGACTTGAGGTTCAGGGCCTCGACCCGGTGCTGGGCGAAGTAGGTGGCGAAGACGTTCGAGCCAAGTTCGACCTCGCCCCGGGTCGGCTTGTGAACTCCGGCGAGCAGCTTCATCAACGTCGTCTTGCCGGCACCGTTGGGACCGACGAGAACCACCCGATCACCGCGCTGAATTTCGAGATCGAGCCGGGAGTAAACGACCTTCGTGCCGTAGGCGAAGCCGATGTCATCAAGCTTGGCGACAACCTGGCCGCTTCGAGGGGGTTCGGGCAGTTTGATCCGCATGGTCGAGGCGTCGGTCTGCGGAGCTTCGACCCGTTCCATCTTGTCGATCGCCTTGGCTCGCGACTGCGCCCGGCTGGCGGTCGAGGCCCGGGCCTTGTTGCGGTCGACGAAGTCCTGCATCTCCTTGAGCTTCTTCTGCTGACCGTCGAAAGCCGCCTGCTGGATGCTGATCCGGTGCTCTTTCTGGGGCAAGTACGCGGAATAATTGCCGCTGTACATGTGGAGCTTGCCCATCTCCAGCTCGAAGGTCTTGTTGATGACCCGGTCGAGAAAGTCGCGGTCGTGGCAGGTGATCAGGATCGCGCCCGGATAGGAGCGAAGAAAATCCTCGAACCACTTCACGCTCAAGAGGTCGAGGTGGTTCGTCGGCTCGTCGAGCAGGAGAATATCATGCTGAAACGCGAGCATCCCGCCCAGCGCCAGCCGCATCGCCCAGCCGCCCGAGAGGGTCGCGACCGGAGCGTCGAGCGAGGCGACCGAGAAGCCGAGGCCGAGCAAAATCGCCTTGGCCCGCGACTCCATCTCGTAGCCACCGGCGGTCAAGAACGCTTCCATGGCGTCGTCGTAACGGTCGAGGGCGTCGGGGTCGCCGTTTTCGAGGCCCACCATCACGGCCTTGAGGTTCCGATCCGCCTCGGTCCAGGGGCCGAGGTGGCCGAGCATGTTCTCGAAGACGGTCCCCTCTTTGAGAGGATGGATTTCCTGGGGCAGATAGCCGACCGAGATCTTCCGGTCGCGGAGCAATTCGCCGCCGTCGAGATGGTCGATCCCCATGAGAACCTTGAACAGCGTCGACTTCCCCGCGCCATTCTTGCCGAGCAGGCCGATCCGCTCTCCTCGAACGATCGAGGCGTCGACACCGTCGTACAACGTCTGATTGCCGAAATTCTTCCGGGCGTTGATAAGGCGGATCATGGCGGTCGGGGGTCTCGTGGGAGGAGGGCGAGGCGGGCAAGAGCCGAAGGGGCGACCGGCTATCCAGATCGGACGGTCGTCGGGGTTGCCCCGATGAGACACTTGGGGAGCAGTAGCACTTTATTTTAGGCAACCGGCCTGCCCGACGCAAGGGATGATCGCGCGATCGACAGGGAGATACCGATGTAAATTTTGCGATAATTCGTCTTGACTTTCGCCTTGGCCCTGGTATCCTAATTTAAGCTATTTCGAGCGAATCAAAACCGACTTAAATAGCACTGACGTTTTGGATAGTCAGGTTTGTGACAGGAGAGCATAAAATGGCATCCAATCCAATCTGAGCCAGGCCAGTTTTAGTTCAAAAAAAGAGAGTTCTAGTTCAAAAAAAGAGATTGGCAGCTCTGGTTTGTTTGGGCTGATCGGTCCGGCTCTTGTCGGTATCTTCATCGTGATCGGCGGGTTGCTCGCCTGGACCATTTTCCGATTTGGCTCGGTGAACGATGGCCTACTCTATCTCCGAGGCGCGACCTTGGTGATCGAGCCGGAAGTTATCTCGGTCGGAGAAGGCGAATCGGGTTCTCATAAAGAAGCGTCCTTTCGAATTCGCAATTTCACAGATCATCCTATCAATATTCTTGGCTGCAAGTCTTCCTGCTCTTGCATTTCCACCGACATACTTCCCCTGACCATTGCACCCAAACAATCTCGGGATTTTCATATCACCATGGCTCTCGAGGGGAAGCCGGGAAGCCGTGACGAACAATCGGTCGTCTACCTCTCGGATGAGAGGCGAATGCCTCAATTCGGAGTTCGAGTCACGGGGCAAGTCGTGGCTCGATAGGATAAATGGAGTAGCAAGTATGCCAGGGAAGGCTAATCAATCGACGTGTCGTAGGGCTTCACGCAGATCCTCGAACAATGGGAGACATGTATGCGCACGATCCTTCGGTTCCTCTGCTCCTCGTCGATGACCTTTGCGGCGCTGATCCTCGCCGTCTCATTGACGACGACGCGCAATGCCTTCGCGGACGTGATTCCTGTTAGCAATTGCAAGAAGCAGTGCTCCTGTCAGTACGATACCAATGACAACCTTGTTTGCCTTGGTTCAGGCAACGTCTCTGGCTGTTCGACGAATTGCACCTGTACCACCAATGGGTGCCTCAAT
>JAJYCH010000275.1 GCA_021778575.1 Planctomycetota bacterium | reverse complement strand
GAATCAACCCCTGAGGACCCCCAAATCGCCCTCTCGCTTGCCAAGTTGCTCGAGTCGCGCGGCAAGATCAAGGAGGCGGAAACCGCATATCTCGACCTGGTGAAGAAGCTTCCGCAAGAACCGGTCGTCTGGATTGAATTGATCCGATTCCGCGCCGATCACCGATCCCCCCAGGAAGTGGCTCGAACGATCGATCAGGCCCGACAAACCTATACGGGCGTTCGTCCCGAGTTATTCCTCGCGCAATGCTATCGGTTTGGCAAGGATATCCCCAACGCGAGCCGACAGTTCCAGAAGGCCGTCGATACGAGTCCGGAAGACAAGATCACGCTGCAAAGCCTGATCGAGTTTCAAGAGGTGACAAATCAGTCGGATCGATCCGATCCACTGTTCCGGAAGTATCTGACGCTTGACCCGACTTCCACCTGGGCTTCGCGTGGTCTGGCAATGCGGCTTTCTGCCAAGGCCGACCCGATCTCCTGGGCCGCTGCTTGGGATCTCGTCAAACCGGGTGCGCCCGGGACGAGCGACAACCCGGAGGATCGCTTGATCCGCGCGACAGTCCTGGCGAGGAGCCTCGACAGTACCCGACGGGCCGAGGCGATTCCTGCCTTCGAGTCGCTGGCCAACGATCTACCGATTTCCAACGCGGTGGGTGTCGAGGCGCGTCTGCGGCTTTCTCAGGCCATGCTCGAGATGGATCGACCGGACAAAGCCTGGCAATATATCAGTCCGATCTGCGACGACTTGACCCATAACAATCCCATCGCGCTGGCGATTGGAATTGAAGCACTCGCTCGTGACCGTAAAGGGGACGAAGCCGAGCGCCGGTTCAATCGCTTGAACTCGATCACGCCGAATTCTCGGCAGATTCCGATTTCGAGAGCCTGGGTGCTCAGCGCGCAAGGTAAGAAGGACGAGGCTGCGGCATCGATCCTGGAGACCTTTGAGAAGGTCGAAAAGGAAAAGGACGCCGAGGCGATCGGCAACACCTTCGTTGACCTTCTTTTGAAGTTCAAGAATCTCGACGCGGCCAAGGTTCTTGCTCAAAAAATGATGGCACACTGGCCCCGTCAGGTCCTCAATCTCGCGAAGATTCAACTCGCCCGGATGGAGTATGAGGATGCTCTTGTCTCTTGTCAGAAGACCCTTGAACTCGGAATGCCTCGCGAAGCGATTCAGCTCGCCACTTCGGCCGCGATCGCTCGGCGAAGTGATCGGAATTTCTTGAAGCGTTCCGAGGAACTCGGCGTTCAGGCTCGGAACAATGCGCCCAATAACTCGTTCGTCTTGGTCTGCCTCGCGACGATCTACCACCTGGAGGAAGACTATCAGCGTGAGATCGCGTTCTATCGAATGGCGCTGGAGTTGCAGCCAGAGAATCGCCAGTTCCTCAACAACATGGCCTGGACTCTCTCGGAATCGCTCGGGCAGCACCAGGAAGCCTTGAAGTGGATCAACGAATTGATCGAACGTGAAGGGCCGCTTCCTCAGTATCTCGATACCCGAGGAGTCATCCGGACTCGCATGAAGCAATATAAAGAGGCCATCGAAGACCTCGAGAATTCGGTGAAGGCCGACCCCTCGCCACTCACTTATTATCACCTCGCCCGGACTTATTCCAGGGCCGATAAGCCCGAAGAAAGCCGTCGCTGCGTGAATCTGGCTAAATCGAAGAAGCTCGATCTCGATACGCTCGACCCGTCGGACCGCTCCGACCTGATCGAGGTGATTGGTAAGCCTTGATCGAGGAAGCCTCAGTCCGAAAATCGGTCAAGACCAGGAGGCGCTGCATCGAAGGATGTAGACCCTCCTGGTTTCGCTCTGGCGAATCTCCTCAGCCAACGGTTGAGTTGTTGGGAGAAGTACCGATCTTTCGAAGGACAGCTTCGAGCCTGGAGAAGTCGATTGGCTTGGTCAGGTGTGCGAGGAATCCGGCCTCCTGGCTCATCCGGAGATCGTCCTCCATGCCGAATCCGGTCAAGGCGATCCCCGGGACATCATGCCGCATGCTAATCCTTTGTTTGAGCTCGAGGCCCGTTCCATCGGGTAAGCCGATATCGCTGATGATCAGGTTATAATCCGTGATCGGGACTTCGAGAGCACTTTTCATGTCGTTCGCGGTGGTCACCGCATAGCCGTTCTCGCGCAGTAATTTCGCGAGAATTCGCGATGTCATGACATCATCCTCGACAAGCAAGATCCGGAGATTGCCGGGTCTGACCGAAGTCGCCTCTGTCGGCCTTACTTCGGATTCGTCGAGAACCGATGGGGCCTCGGTCGGCAGTTCCAGGATGAAGGTCGCACCTCGATCACGTCCGGCGCTGGCGGCGGCCAACGTTCCGCCGTGACCTTCGACGATCGAACGGCTGATGGACAGACCAAGGCCGAGTCCCCCATATTTTCGGTTGATGATCTTCTCGCCTTGTTCAAAGGCGTTGAAAATCGAGGGAAGAATCGTGGTCTCGATACCGATACCCGTGTCGCTGACCTCGATGATCATTCGACCCAGCTTGTCGTGCGTTCGAATGCGGATCTTGCCGCCGGTCGGAGTAAACTTGACCGCGTTCCTGATCAGGTTCCAGAAAACCTGGAGCAGCCTGGCCGCGTCGACGTTCGCGTGATATTCGGATGCATGGAACTCAATTTCCGTGACGAGTTGCTTCGCCGCCGCCTCGCTCCGACAAATCTCGATCGCCTTGTTGATCAGGACATGAACGTTGGTGACTTGCGGAAAGTAGGGCATCTTGCCCCGGATAATTCGCATGACATCAAGGAGGTCGTCGATCAGGCGCGCTTCGAGTTCGAGGTTCTGATGGATTTCTTGAAAGACCTGTCGAAGATGTGGTGGCGTCGCCGAGTCGTCACGCGCCGAGGACGCGGCGAGGATCGCAGGCGTGAGTGGGGTCCGGAGTTCGTGGCTGAGCATGGCCAGGAACTGATCCTTGGCTCGACTTGCCGTCGCGGCAATTTCGTTGGCTCGTTTCAGTTCCTGCTCAGTCTGTTTCTGGTTGTCGATATCCGTGCAAGTACCGAACCATTTCACGATCTGGCTTGAGTCGTCCCGAACCAGTTCGCCACGGACGAGAAACCAGCGATGGGCACCATCAGAGCCTCGTTTGAGGCGATACTCGGTCTGAAAAAGTTCTCCGGAGAGAATCGATCGGTTCCATTCGTCGCGGACTCGTTCACGATCCTCGGGATGAATGGCCTGAAACCAGTTCCACCCCTGGCTTGCTTCGTGATCGAGACCGGTGTACTCGAACCATCGACGATTGGTGAAATCCAGATAACCATCCGCTCGGGTGGTCCAGACAATCTGCGGGATCGCCTGAGCGAGAAGATTGACGCCCGCCAGACGTTCTTCGGACTCGGCCAGCTTCCGGCGCGTCCGGACCTGAGCGATCACTCGTTCAACCGCGCGGATCAGGTCATCGAAATATTCGATGGTCTTCGGCACGAAATCGCTCAACCCGCTCCGAACGGCGCGAATCAACGTTGTTTCGTCACTCAGTCCGGTCACCAGGATGGCTGGTGTCTGGTCTCCCGAGGCGCGGAGGCGATCGAAAAAGTCGAGCCCGGAAATGTCGCCCTGAAGATTCTGGTCGAGCACGATCAGATCGACGCTGCCCTCGCGGAGTGCCTCAAACCCCGCCGAGGTCGTCTCGGCGCATTTGACGACATAGCCGGCCCGGCGAAGATGCATACTTTCCAGTCGAGCGACCCCAGGATCGTCCTCGATGATGAGCACGGTCTCGCGACGATCCGCCGGGTCGAGTCTCGACCCGGTCAGCTCAGATGTTCGTGCCATTACGCGGCACCTTGACGACTTGAAGGAAAAGTCCCAACCGATTGATCGCGTCGATAAACTCGTCGTACTCGACCGGTTTCGTCAGATAGACGCTACAGCCGAGTTCGTAACAGCGCTCGACTTCGCGAGGATCGTCCGTGGTCGTGAGCATGATCACCGGAATCTTCGAGTTCTCGGGATCGGCCTTGAGTCGGCGGAGAACTTCGACGCCGTCAATCATCGGCATGTTGATGTCGAGCAAGAGGAGAACAAATTCGGTGATCGACCGCGATTGATGGATTCCTTCGGCCCTGATGTAGTCGAGCGCTTCCTGGCCATCACGGACGTGGACCATCTCGTTGACGAAGCCGGCCCGTCGAAGGTTGCGTTGAATCAGAGTCGCATGACCCTCGTCATCTTCGGCGAGGATCAATGTCAAGGGTTCGGTCGTCGACATTATCGAAAACTCCCGCTCAGCGTCTGCTCCGACGGCTCGGTCGGAGTTTGGACTTCTTGGATGGGATCAGAGCCGCCGTCGCCAGGTTCGGTCCTGGGAAACGCGATGAAAAACGTCGATCCGACGCCCGGTTCCGATTCGAACCAGACACGTCCGCCGTGTCGCTCGACCATCCGACGGACGAGGGCGAGTCCAACACCTTCTCCCTTGGAGACGTCACCGTGAAGTCTCTGGAAGGCGGTGAAGATTTTCCCTTGATATTGTTCCGGGATTCCCAGGCCATTGTCTCGGATCGCGTAGATCGAGAATCCATTGATCGATTCCAAGTGATTTTCGACACTAGCGATCGTGACTTTTCCCGGCCGATCCCGATCAAGATAATTGACGGCGTTACCGATCAGGTTTGCGAAGATTTGCTCGATCGCCGTCGGATCGCCCCAGGCGGGACGCAGCTCACCGATCTCCACGGTGGCTTGACGCTCGATGATCGACCCACGGAGCGCGGCAACGACGCGATCCACGATCGGGCGAACCTCGACGCTTTGTCGTCGATATTCGACCCGACCGGCCCGTGACAACCGGAGCAAGGCGTCGATGATCGAACTGAGACGAGTCACGGCAGTCTGGATAAATCCAATCGATTCCGCCATCTCGGTCTTGATCAGATTCGTCGCTTGATTGCGGACAAGCTCCGGAACATCCTTGTGCGCGATGATCCGGGCCAGGTCACCGCCGATAAGTTGCAACTCGCGGCTGAAACCCTGAAGGTTGACCAGCGGTGAACGTAGATCGTGGGAAACGCTGTAGACGAACATCTCGTTCTCTTGCGCTTTCTCGATGAGTTGGTGGTTAACTTCCGCGAGCTCGTTGGCCTTTCGTTCCAGAACGACGCCATGGAGCCGATCGCGCTGGGCGGATTCGGCAAGTGTCCGGGCCATGTCATGAAAGACGCGATCGAGCCGCGCGATCTCATCGTCTCCACCAATCAACGGAGTTAACTCTTTTGATTCGGCAAGTCGTCGGGCGTTCTCCGTCAAGCTGGCGATCCGTCCGCTGATGTTCCGAGTAAACGTGACTGCCATGCCGATGGAGAAGAGGATCGAGACGATAACACCTCCCTTGAGCAGCCAGTCGAATCGAGCCCAGGCGGTTGCGAGCCGGTCATGGCGTTCGTCGTCGAGATTTTGTTCAATGTCGAGAAACAGCTCAAAATGCTCCTCGATTCGATCCAGGAGTTCCTGAGCTTTGCGACGTCGATCAGCGATCATCGAGGAATTCATTCTTCCATCACGGACGAGTTGTTGACCGGCTTTCATGAAGATCAAGAATTCGCTCGCTTCCCGGTCAATCCGCTCGACCATCGGGAGCGTGGAGCTTTGATCGAGTCGATCGTCTACCATTATCTTGAGCGTCTGAATCTCCTGAGGGACAGTCGTCGCGATCTGGTTGAGTTTCTCACCGAAGATCGCGTCGCCGGTCAGGATGAGCCCCTGAATGGCTCCATGAGCCGAAAGAATCCGGGCTCGACAACGCTGAGCCTGCGCGATCACTTCCTTGGTGTGGATGGAGCCGATCTCGGCAACGCGATTTTCGTGGCGAATCTTGGCGACGATTCCGATAAAAATCAGTTGAAAGAACAGCGGAATAGCGATCAGGATCTGGCCCCTCTTGAAAATCGTCAGGCGACTGCTCATAGGGTTTCCTGGCGGTTTTCACCGTGTGAGTCCGGTCCGAACCCACCCACGAATGCGATTTCTCCGATCACCACTATGCCTCTTCCCAAAGTCGATTTCAAGGCAAAGCGGTCAGGCGACCGGGTAATGTCGCCGGTTCAGGAATTTGGCCTGGCTTGGTTTGGACGCCATTGTTGGAGGTCAAGTCCTTGCCAAACCCGGTCGGAGTTGTTTAGGCTAGCCTTCGGTGTGGGAGACACGCCGGTTCGCCGGGAAATCGCGAACCCTTTCGAGGAAAGAGGCCGTGCCATGATGGTCGGTGATTCGCTCAGGGACGATGTGGCCAGCGACGATATCCGGGGCTTCCTGACCCGGATTCATCAGGGGGACGAAGACGCGGCTCGTGAGCTTCTGGTTCGTTACGAGGCCGAGGTTCGCCTGGTGGTCCGCCGTCAGTTGCCCAGGATGCTCCGCTCTCGATTCGATTCGGTCGACTTCCTGCAAAGCGTCTGGGGAAGCTTCTTCCATCGGGTCCGGACCGTTCCCACAGAATTCGAAGATGGACGACATCTTGTCGCCTTTCTGGCCCGAGCCGCGAAGAACAAGGTGATCGACGAATTTCGGAAGGCCGGTAGCCAGAAACAGGATATGCGTCGCGAGGAGCCGATCTGGTCGGAAGGGGACAAGCCCCGCGATCTGGCGGCGAATCTCGAGACAGCCAGTCAGGTGGCCGAAGCCCGCGAGGCTTTCGACCATCTCCGCAACCTCGTCCCCGA
>JAJYCH010000274.1 GCA_021778575.1 Planctomycetota bacterium | reverse complement strand
CGACGAGGCACGCGATTTTTTCGATCGATTCGCCGCCGAGGAAGTCGCGAACCCGCTGGTTCTCCGCCTCCTGGATCAAACCCGGAGCCGGTTAGAGACCCTTGAACGGATCGGCCTGGGTTACTTGACGCTTGACCGCGAGGCCCGGACGCTTTCCAGCGGCGAAGGGCGACGACTCGCGCTGGCGACCGCACTGGGTTCGGGACTGGTGAACACGCTTTATGTGCTCGATGAACCGTCGGTCGGGCTGCACCCTCGCGACGTCGCCCGGTTGATCGCGACGATCGCCGGACTTCGTGACGCCGGCAATTCCGTCGTCGTTGTCGAGCACGACGAGGCCATCCTGAGGGCGGCCGACTGGCTCGTCGACATCGGCCCGGGAGCCGGCGAGTCGGGCGGGCGAATCCTCTACCAAGGGTCGCCCGAAGGCGTCGGCGCGGTCGAAACCTCGGCCACCGGCGCGTTTCTGTCGGGGCGAAGTCGCGCGGTGGTTCCCACCACTCGTCGAGTTCCGAAGGGCCGGCTCGTCCTTCGAGGAGCGTCGGGGCGAAACCTCCGCGACCTCGACGTCGCGTTCCCGCTCGGCGTTCTCTGCGTCGTGACCGGCGTCAGCGGTTCGGGCAAGAGCACCCTCATCGACGAGACGCTTCACCCCGCCTTGCTCAAGGCGATCAAGGGAGAGTCGATCGCCGCGCTCCCTTATCGCGACCTCTCGGGCTTTGAAACCCTGGCCGACGTCGTGCTGATCGACCAGTCGCCGATCGGTCGAAGTTCGCGGTCGAACCCGGTGACATATCTCAAGGCGTTCGACGAGATCCGCAAGACCTTCGCCGCGACTCACGAGGCCAAGACCCGCAACTTCAACGCGAGCAAGTTCAGCTTCAACGTCGAAGGCGGGCGCTGCGGAGTCTGTGAAGGGAACGGCGACCTGACCATCGACATGCAATTTCTCGCCGATGTCCGGATGCGTTGCCCGGAGTGTCAGGGCTCGCGGTATCGTCCCGAGGTCCTTGAGGTCAAGTACGCCGGCAAGACGATTGCCGAGGTCCTCGACCTGACCGTTCGCGAGGCTTTCGGCTTTTTCCGGAACAAGCCCAAGGTCCAGGCCCGACTCCGCCCATTGATGGACGTGGGGCTCGACTACCTCCGGCTCGGCCAGTCGGCCTCGACCCTGTCGGGCGGCGAGGCGCAACGGCTCAAGCTCGCCGGTTTCCTCGCCTCTTCCCCCGCCGCGCTGACGAGGGCCGCCCGTGGTCCCAAGACGCTGTTTCTGCTCGACGAACCAACCACCGGCCTGCACCCGCAAGACGTCTTGAAGCTCAACGAAACACTGACTCGCCTGCTCGACCTCGGCCACTCGCTGATCATTGTCGAGCACCGGGCCGAGATCCTCAAAGCCGCCGACTGGATCATCGACCTCGGCCCCGAAGCCGGTCGCGAGGGAGGATCAATCGTCGCCGAAGGAACCCCCGAAACCGTGGCCAGGACCGACACCCACACCGGTCGAGCCGTGAACCAGATGCTGTTCGGCGGGTCTGAATGATCTGGGCGCGTTTCCGCCGCCGCTGAGGTCATTTGATCAATCTACTGTGATAGTGGACCGTCGCCCGAGGTGAATATCTCTCCGAGGCTTGGCTACAGTCGAGCCTCGATTTACATCCGATCGACCGGATGCCCAGGTTGGGTTCGTTTTTGCCGGGAGGTTCATGGTCATGGGGCTTGATCCAAGGTCACACAGTCAGAAAATTCCCACGACGGAACGAACCCATTCTCACGCCACGACGGAACGAACCCATTCTCGCCACGACGGAACGAACCCATTCTCTCGCCACGACGGAACGAACCCATTCTCTCGCCACGACGGAACGAACCCATTCTCTCCCACGACGGAACGAACCCATTCTCTCGCCACGACGGAACGAACCCATTCTCACGCCACGACGGAACGAACCCATTCTCTCCCACGACGGAACGAACCCATTCTCTCCCACGACGGAACGAACCCATTCTCGCCACGACGGAACGAACCCATTATTGACGGTCAGTCTGCGGGTCTAACTTGTCACCCTGGGGAGATGCGTAGTCCGGGAAACTTGCACGAAATGGTCCGACTAATCCCAGGTTCGTCGGCCGA
The DNA here is from genome assembly GCA_021778575.1 of Planctomycetota bacterium. GTDB lineage: Bacteria > Planctomycetota > Planctomycetia > Isosphaerales > Isosphaeraceae > Tundrisphaera. The sequence goes on along the minus strand of JAJYCH010000274.1, from coordinate 4,572 downwards.
GGGGTGGTTGAGACTCGAACCACCTCCTCGGCTTCCTTCGATGCTCTGGCGACTCTGGATTTCGTCGAGGTTACTTGGGCTCGTCGAACAGGTCGGCGGCGGGCTTGTCGATGACCTTGAATTCGGTGACTTCCTGCTTGGAGAAGAGGGTACCGTCGCGGAGGCTTTCGGTTTTCGTGGCTCGCTTGATGCCATCGAAATCCTTGTAGTTGCTGTAGGTGGTCTCTTGAACGAATTCCTCGCCTTGCATCCCTTGAACTTTGGCGATGAGCTTGGTGGGCAGGCTGGTTTCCTTGTCGATGTAGAGGGTGAACAGCTTGCCGTCGGGACCGGTCACCTTGATCACGTCGGCGGGCTTGCCGCTGACCTTCTCTTCGGGCACGAGTTCGAGTTTGAAGTCCTTCCCCTTGAGCGGCAGGATCATGGTCGGGACGACCATCAGATAGAGACCCTGGCGCGCCGTGGCAAGCCCTTCGTCATCGAGGTCCATGATGTTCTCGCCAAACTTCCGCCAGCCTTTCTTGCCGTTGAGAACCATCACCCCTTTGAGGCTGTCGCCGTTGAACTCCACCTCGAACTCGGTCTGCTGGCGGTCGAGCCCCTGGGTGGTCGTGGCCAGCTTGACGGGGGCCTCGTTGCCGTTGATGGTGACGTTTCCCTTGCTTTTGACCAGGAATGTCGTGCCCTTGGCCAGCTTCTCCTCGCCGCCGAGCGCCTTGATCGCTTTATCCAGGATGGGCATGGGGTCTTTGTCATCCCCCCGGGCCGATTCCGGGACCGACCCGACAACCGAAAGACCGACGACCGCGACCAGAATACCAAAGTATCGATTCATGAGACCCTTTCGCTCGAGAAAAGAACCCTCCAGCCGAAAATCGCCTGGAATGGAAACCTAAATTACTCGATGAGATCGATCGAAACAACGTCCCCAACAGGTCGTTTTGAGCTGATGGGTGGCCGACTCGATTTTGGGCCGGTCCCTGGTGAGTTCCTCTTTTTTCCCGGAGCGGCTTCCGGTTATCATCCGACGCTCTGTCCGATGCGCGGCGAACCTGACCGGGTGGTCTGGTTGTCCGACAGGCGGGGCCTGAAACGACCGGCTCCAGAACAACTTCGTGGTCGATTATCCCAGCGCGGCGGCTCATGGATCTGAACATCGATAACCTCCAGTCCGTTCGACCGTTGACGACCCGCTCCCGGCTCTCGCGTGAGTTCTGGCCGATGCTCTGGCTGGCCGGGCCGGTGGTGATCGCCGAGCTGGGTTGGATGACGATGGGGATCGTCGACACGATCGTGGTCGGCAAGCTCGGAGCCGAGGCGACCGGATCGGTCGGGTTAGGGAACAACCTGCACCTGGCGATCGCGATCTTCGGGATGGGGCTGCTGCTCGGTCTCGACGCGATGGTCTCGCAAGAAACAGGAGCAGGGCTTGAGGACGAAGCCCGAAGTTCGCTCGCACAAGGGGTTTACCTCGGCGTCGTGCTGACGCCGTTCTTGATGCTGGGCGTACTGGCGCTGATCCCTCGGCTCGAAGGCTGGGGAATCCGGCCCGAGGTCCTGGCCCTCACCGTCCCCTATCTGAAAGCCTTGATCTGGAGCACCGGCCCGCTGATGATTTACGCCGCGTTCCGGCGCTACTTGCAGGGGGTGGGGATCGTCAAGCCGATCACGTTCGCCCTGGTGACCGCAAATCTGGTCAATCTGGCGGCGGCCTGGGGATTTGTCTACGGTTCCTGGGGTTTTCCCAAGCTGGGGGTCGAGGGGTCGGGTTGGGCCACGTTCGTGGCTCGGGTTTACCTGATGGTTGTCCTGATCGGGGCCTATTTTCGGTACGGTCGAGGCGTCCATCCGACCTTCCGGTGGCCGAAGATTGAATGGTCGAGGCTCCGACGGCTGATCGTTCTCGGTCTTCCGGCCTCAATGCAGGTGACGCTCGAAGTCGGCGTGTTTGCCACGGCCACGGCTCTGGCGGGACGGCTCGACCCGGCGAGTCTGGCGTCGCACAATATCGTTCTGAACATATCGAGCCTGACCTACATGGTTCCGCTCGGAATCGCCTCGGCGGGAGCCGTGAGGGTCGGCCAGGCGCTGGGCCGCGACGACCCGAAGGCGGCCTCGACCTCGGGCTGGACGGCGATTCTGATCGGCGGGGCGTTCATGCTCGTTTCGGGGCTGACCCTGTTGACCTTGAGCCGACCGATCATTGGAGTGTTCACCGAGGATCGCGCGGTGATCGCCTCGACGACCCGTCTGTTCCTGCTCGCGGCGGCGTTTCAGCTCTTTGACGGGGTGCAGGTCGTCGCGACCGGCGTCCTTCGAGGAGCCGGCGAGACCCGCTTGCCCATGATCTGTAACCTCCTGGCCCACTGGGGGATCGGTCTCCCGATCGGCTACGTGCTGGCGTTCGTGCTCGATCAAGGGATCGTCGGCCTCTGGTGTGGTCTGTCGATCGGCCTGGTCCTTGCCGGGTTGGCCAATCTGGCCACCTGGGACCGCAAGGCCCGACGCTTGCGGTCGGGGCTCGACCGGGTCGCGATCGCCTGAACCAGGTCAGTCGCCTGAGGTCCGAGTCGTGAGGGTAGACCCAAATTTTCTGGGGGGGGGCGGCGGACGGATTGGTGATCTGGAGTGCGAGAGCTTGCTCTCGCTCTGCTTCGTGGAGCTTGCTCCACGGTCCTCGTCCGGAAACCGTTGGCCATGTCACTCAGGCTCGGAGCAAGCTCCGGTCGCCAGAGCGAGAGCAAGCTCTCGCACTCCAGAGCGGGCTTCCTCAGGAAGCGACAAGGACAGGGTTGACCAGAGACCCCAAGAAGATACGGGTACACCCAACACAGGTCAGAATCAGGGAATTCGCTCTCCGGAATTTCTCTCTCCTCTGTCTCCTCCACCTTGGCGACCTGGCGGTAAATTCCGACGAGTTCGCCCGGATTCATTCACCAACCCGGAATCCATCGACGGTGACCTTCGACCGAAGAAACCAGTCGAGATTGTATCGCCAATCGAGTAGCGAGGCCTCAGTCGATCGGCGCGGAGTTTCTCCGCTGGACCCGGTTTTCGGGTCGAATCGGGACGACTTGAAGCCTCAAACGATCGTCAACGACGTCGGCCGATGGTCATCGGCACGTCGTTCGTGACTCCGATCGGTCCGAAATCGGCGGGCTGGAACGGTTTTCCGGGGTTGGGCAGGGGGAGTTCGTCCGTGATGTCGAGCCGGGCTTCGAGTTCCTCGGTCCGTTGCTTGAGTTGTAAAAACGAACCCAATGTCTCCTGGAACACCTCGGGATCGACGCCGGGCTGGACCCGTTCGATGTACGACTCGATCTTGCAAACCTCTTTCAAGGCGTGGAAGAAACCGCGTTCGGCGGCGGCCTCGTAACGGCGGGCGAGGGTTGCTTCCTTGGACGGGTCGAACATCGCCCGGGCCTTGGCCTCGGCCCGAAGCTGGGCGGCGGTCGCCGCGTCGACGCCGTCAGGGGCCACGAAATCGGCGTCGGCCTGGCGAATCCGGCCCGAGAGCGTGGCGGTTTCATAAGAGGTGCAGCGATCGAGCCGGATCGAGAGCAGTGCCGCGCGACGGACCAGCGCCTCGGTCACCTCGCAGGACGGCCGAAGCTCGTCGCGATACGCCTCGAATCGGCGCTCGACCTCCTCGGCGTCCTCGTTGGGGAGAACCACTCCCGCGCCGGTCAATCCATGCTTGAAGGAATTGGCCCGGGCGATGGCCTTGCCTTCGGGGGATTTCGGACCGGACGATTTCAAAGAATTGGCCTGGTTGGCGCGGATCTGGGCTTCGGTGGCGGGCATGGTGGCGATCCTCAAGCAGAAGGGGTGTTTCTGGCCCTCGCTCGATATATTCCGATCGGAAGACGATCGAATAACCGGGTTTTTGGTGAGATTCCTCGATCCGACCGAATCATCATTCGACGCCGGCCGCCCAAAGAGCGCTTTTCCTGACCGGTGGTGACGCCTAGGATTGGGTGAATTGCCATGAGGTCATTACGGACAGCGAGACGCGAGGATCTGCCAGGGGCTGGTCGCTTCTGGACGGGGGGAACATGACTTCGGACCGCCCATTTCGGCTCGACTTCCGGTCGATCGTGAAGCTCCGTTGCCCGTCCTGCGGCGCGGGCCGGATCTTCGCCGGGCCGCTCCGGATGAACGAGTTCTGCCCGCATTGTGGGCTTCGGTTCGAGCGTGAGGCCGCCGGCTACTTCACCGGCGCGATGTATTTCAGCTACGCTCTGGCGATCCCGATCCTGTCGGTCCTGGCTCTCGCGGGGATCACGATCGGCCCGAGCGGGTCGCCCGGGTGGGTGATTCTGTTCGTGTTCCTGGCGTTCCTGCCGTTCGTCCCGTTGATCTTTCGCTATTCGCGGACGCTCTTTATCCACCTTGATCGGGCTCTCGACCCCGACCATTGAGAACGACGATCGCGGGCTCTCGATCGACCCGCGAGAACACCATCAACGAAGGGTTTCCCATGCCTCACTGGATATTATTCGCGGCGCTGGCGTGCCTGTTCCTTGGCACCGGCTTTCTGGGAACCTGGATCATTCGCGAGGGGGGTTCGGC
>JAJYCH010000273.1 GCA_021778575.1 Planctomycetota bacterium | reverse complement strand
GGCCGGCCGGAGCAACCTACCCTAAAAAGGGAGAGACTCCGGCCGAATGGTTCTGAATCACACCGTAGACGACAAAACGACCCAGGAGGGTCGTCATGCACTTCCGTGCTCTCAAGAACTAGCCGCCAAAGTGACTCATCCGTTGCATTTCGCGTCGGCGTCGTCACAGGCGACAAGGGTCATAATAGCGGGAATTCGACCGAGGTCAACGGGGTAGTTCCGAAAAATCACGATTTCTTCGTGTTTGGCTCTGACCGCATGGCTGGAAGGCGTTCTGAAGACGTTCTGGTTCTCGCCTCCAGGTTGTCGGGCCTTGGATGAAATGCAGGCTTCGAGCGTCTCCCTATTAGGTCTCCTATAGGGAGGAGATCAGGACATCGGAAGAACGGCTTCACGGAGTAGGCGACCAGGATAGGTCGGTGACTTCGCGAGATCCAGATTTCGAACGACGGAAGTTTTCGCGCTTTCCGCTGGAGTGGGCTCTGGAAACATTCGATAGGAAGCTCAAGAGGATTCCGAGCCCGACAAGATGATGGATCGGGGCTCGGCTTGATTTCAGGGAGGGGGTTGATCGTGCCCGTTGCCATGTCTACTGGGACCGATTGGCTGAAAAGCGTTCTGATCGACCGAGGTTACCTTGCCCGGATCAAGGGGGAAGGCATCAAGGTCTATCTCGTCATTCTGGAAGCCTGCGGGGGAATTCCCGACCAGAGCGTGACGATGAGCCTCAACCAGTTGATGGCCCGGACGCGACTTTCCTGCCCCACGGTGATCGATAGCCTGGCCAGGCTCGAGACCCTCGGCCTGGTCGTCTCCACGACTCACGAGCGCGGCAAGGTCAAAACGTATTACATACCCGACCCTCCGCAGAGCGAATCGGCCTAATTTGACTTAATCTGATCGCTGCGAGCTTTTTTCAAAGTCGCCCGGTCCCAGGGAGGGTGACCGTCGACCATGGATTCGTTTTTCTTCCGAGTCGAACATGATCTGGTCCGCTCCGAGTCCTTCAAGGAGCTCGGCGGTTCGGCGATCAAGGTGTATCTGGTCATTGGCCTGTATTCCGATTTCGGAACGGGCTGGGCGTACCCGAGCATCCGGACGATTGCTCGACAGGCCGGGTTAAGCCGGCAGACGGTGCTGGCCGCGATTGGTGATCTGGCGCGTCTGGGATTTCTGGCGACGAGCAAGGCGAAGGGGAAGTCGACCGCTTACAAGATTATTCGCCAGGGTCCCGAGCGACCGGCTCCCAAGAAGGCGGAGCGGGCGGTCCAGAAGCCAGCCCCGACTGGTCCATTATTTTTAGAGGAGGAGCCGGAAACTGTCCCAGCTTCTTTAGCACCCCCCTCTGTCACCGGTCCAAAACCTTTAGACGCTTTGGCCCACTTCTTCGGCCCGGGCGGCCCCGAGGGTAGGCCCAAACGAGAACAAGAAACGAGAGAAGACATCGCCAGCATCCCGATTCCGGGAACTCCGTTTCGTCTCTCTGCCGAAGGGCGTTTGCTTGTTGCTGTGGATTTGCAAGAATTGTTGACAAATCAGGGAATCCCACGGCGTCTCGCCGAACGACTGGCGGCGCAGAAAGCGCCGGAAGATGTGGCGAAGGTTCTCCTGAACGCGCTTTATTTGCAGAGTCAGGGGAAACTGCAAAACGGACCCGGCTATATCCGAGCGGGGATTGAGGACGGGTACGATCTCTTGCCCCAGGTCGCGAATCGGCTTGAAAGTCGCCGCCGCGAACTCGAAGTTCAGTTGCGGATGCTGGAGACGAAGCGCGAAAAGGTTCGTCAGGACGAAGCTCGAGACGCGGAAAACGCGGCGATTGCGCTGGTGATCGAGAGCCTTCGTCCTGACGAGATTGATGAATTGATCCGGCGGGCCGTCGCTTTATTGCCCGAGCCGATCGTCCGGCGAAACCCGACCTTGACCAATCCGTTTGTCCGGAGCAAGGTTTACGAACTGGCGGCGGGCGAGCCGTTCGTCGGCCATTAACCGTTCTGATCAAGTGGTTTACGCGCGACGATGAGGTCGCGGACTTGACCGAGCATTCGTCCTTCGAGGCGGGCCTTGCGGACGTGCTGGGGGAGATAGGACCCGTCCATCGGGCAACTGATCCGGCGTTCGGGCAGGAAACCGACGCTCAGGATGGCCTGGTAGCCCATAAAGGCGTGGTCGAGATAACCCAGACCGGCCGGAAGGTCTTTTTCGGTCTGATTCGCGAGCAGCAGAGCGATCCGTCCGCCCGGACGTAAGGCGGCGTAAGCATTGCGAGCCAGAACTTCCAGGAATTCTTTCCAGGCAGTCAGCGGCAGGTCGGCGGCACAATCCTGGGCGTACTGCCGGGCGAGCATGGTATGATAAGGTGGGTCGCAGAAAATCAGGTCGCATCCGCTCGTCTCGGGCGGAAAACCCTTGGTTACGTCGTGTTCGGCAACTTCTGGGCGGGTTGAATGAAGGTCATACGCAAGACACCGGCGTCCCATCGACTCGCAGACGTCCAGAGTGGTTCCTCCGCCGGCCATCGGGTCGACGATCAGGGCTCCCGGTTCACTGAAATAATGGAGCGTATGCGCGACGATTCCGGGTGGAATGGAGCCAGGGTGCGGGATTCCAAACGCTCGATCGTGCTTGAACGACCAGACGTCGTAAGGTGTGGGGCGGAAGCCGGAGGAGAATCGGTCGCGCCGTCGGAGGTCTTTGTAGGCCGCGTGGATGGTCTTCGTGCCCGAATCGAGTTGTTTAACACCGTTGAGTGCCCGGGTATCTCCCTGGCTTGCCTTCAACCAGATGGATCGAGCCTGGCGATAAAGATCTTTGCCGCCGATCCCGATGGTTCGAGCAACCAGGGAATCGGTGCGACCGCCCCGATCGTCGGAATTCCGACAATCGGCAGGGTCGAGCGGTCCCGACCCTCGTTGAAGATTGGCGTCGCGACGATCCCGGGCCTGGCGGGAGAGGATCGCGTCCAGCTCGTCGGCTTCGCGCATCAACTGGCTGAACAACTTCCGGCGCTGACGGTTGTATTCGAGAACCGCGATCCGGAGATCGTCCTCGATCGCGATTGGCCGGATCTCGCAAGGAACCTCGGCAAGCTTTAATCTGCGGGCACAAGCCAGACGACGATGCCCCGAGATCAAAATCCAGCGTGATTCTCTTGGCGACACGACGAGGGGGACGAGAATTCCATGATTCGCGATACTCTCGATCAAATCATCGGTCGTGTCCTCAGATTCGCCATAAATAGATAGGGAGAATGGGTTTGAGTCAATATCTTCGATTTTGATCGTGGCAATTGTTCGCGGATTCATGAGGTCAAGCTTGTCGAGGGCCATTGCCAGGTCTTCCGTTCGTCGAGGTGGCACTTTTGCGAGCCAGAACTTTTCATGACGATGCCCGATTTTTGCAGAGTACCGTTATGGTCGGAGCATCGATAGAGCACCTGGACCTCGCCGGTGGTCTGCCCTGGGTTTCTTTCGTGAGCCGGTGGAGCTTGCGACGCGACCGATTTCCGGGTGTGTCGCCGGTCTTGGAGAGGGTCGGAGGAGGCGCTGTCAAGGGCTGCGGCGGGCCGCGACTCTCCAGTGGTTTGGGATAGGCGCGAGGAAGGGTTTCTGGAAAATGGCGACGGCACAGGTTCCGATCGACGGAAGCTGTGATCGGCAAGGAGGCCGATTTCATGTCCTCGATCCGTCGTGATCACGCCCATTTTCCTTTGAATCAACGAGTTAAGGCGCGTTACGCTCCGGTTGAGCCGGACTCGGGTCGGGGATTTACTCTCTCGATCGTGATTCCCGCTCGGAACGAGGCCGAGAACCTGCCTCCCCTGGTTGAGGAGGTGGTGGTGGTCTTTCGTTCGCGGATCGTCGAGCGGTCGGTGGATCGGCACCGGCTCGATGGATTCGAGGTGATTGTCGTGGACGATGGGTCGACCGATCAGACCCGGAATGTTCTCGAACGGCTCAGCAGGATTTATCCGGAACTCCGACCGATCACTCTGGCGCGGCACGTCGGCCAGTCGGCGGCGACGGTCGCGGGGTTCCGGGCGAGCCAAGGGGACTGGGTAGGATTGCTTGATGCCGACCTGCAAAATCCACCGTCGGAACTGGCCCGGCTCTGGGATGCGCTACCGGGTCACGACGCCGCTCTGGGATGGCGGCGGAGGCGCGAGGATTGTCGATCGCGGCGCTGGATCAGTCGTCTGGCGAATGCGGTGCGCAATTCCGTGCTCGGCCAGTCGGTCCGCGATACCGGATGTTCTGTCCGGATCTTTCCCAGAGAAGTGGCGTTGCGCCTTCCCGCGTTTCACGGAATGCATCGATTCTTTGGCTCGTTGCTGCTCCGCGAGGGGCTCCGGGTGATCCAGGTTCCCGTGAACCATCGCCCCCGAGCGAGTGGGAAGTCACATTATCATTTTCGGAATCGGTCGCTCCGCGTGGTCATCGACCTTATCGGAGTCGCCTGGCTGCTTCGCCGTCCGGTTCGATTCGAGCGACTCGCGACGCATTCTCCAAGACCAGAACAGATTATGGCGACGATGACCGACGCGGAGAACAATTGATGACAGCTCTCGCCGCGTGGGTGTCGTGGCAAATCGTCGGCTTCATCGGCCAGGGGCTCTTTACGGCACGCTTTCTTGTGCAGTGGATTGCCTCTGAGAAAAAGGGCGACACGGTGGTGCCGGTCGCCTTCTGGTGGCTCAGCCTGGTTGGTGGAATCAGCTTGCTCGTCTACGCGATTTCGCAGCGAGATCCGGTCTTTATCGTCGGTCAGAGCCTGGGAATGTTTGTCTATCTGCGCAATTTGATGCTCGCCGCGCGTCCGAAACTGATGGACATGACCGGTTCAAGTTCTTGACCGTGACGATCGCTGGCTCAGGCCGAGATTTCTTCGGGAGCGAGCCCGAGCAGGCGCTCGACGGCCAGACCGATGTCGGGGGCTCGCATCAAGGTTTCGCCGACGAGGATGGCGGAGACTCCGGCGGCTTCGAGCCGTTCGACGTCGTGCCTGGTCCGGATTCCGCTCTCACTGACCAGGCAGACTTCGGGGGGAATCTGGTCGCGGAGCCGCAGGGTCAGGTCGAGATCGGTGACGAACCGGTGGAGGTCGCGGTTGTTGATCCCGATCAGGTCCGCCCCCGACGCGACGACCCGAGGCAGGTTGGCCGGATCGTGAAACTCGACCAGCGCGGCCATCCCCCAGCGCTTCGCCAGATTCAACAAATTCGCCAGCTTATCATCGTCCAGGATCTCGGCGATCAGCAGGATCGCGTCGGCCCCCGCCATCCGGGCCTCGACAACCTGATACTCGTCGATCAGGAAGTCCTTGCGCAGTAACGGGATCGCGACGGACGCCCGGATTCGCGCCAGGTACGATAGATGTCCCTGGAAATACGGGGCGTCGGTCAGGACGCTGAGGCAGGCCGCGCCGTGGGCCTGGTAGGTCCGTGCGATCGCGATCGGGTCGAAGTCGGCCCGGATGACCTGGGCCGAGGGGCTCGCCTTCTTGACCTCGGCGATCAGTTGAATCGGTCCGGGACCGGCCAGGGCTCCGCGAAAGTCGCGGACGGGCGGGGCTTCGTTTGCCTGAGCTTCGAGTTCTTCGAGCGGCAGTCGGACCCGGGCATTGGCGACTTCGCGGCGCTTGGATTCGACGATTTCATCGAGGATCGAGGGGGTCATGGCTCATTTTCCGGACGGTCGGGCTCGGGATCGGAGTCCGAATCCGATCGACCGTCTCATCCTATCCGAACCGGTTCCGACGCCGCTATATCTTCGGAAAGTGCGCGGACGGAGGCAGAAAAATTTCGATCCCTTACTTCTTCTCGGCCGCCCATTTTTGAGCCAGGCGGTACGAGGTCGAGGCGTAATAGCGGTCGACGACCTCCTGGGCCTTGGCGTAACCTTCGTCGCGTCGACCCTGGTTGAAGGCTTGTCGGGCTTCGCCCATGAGTTGCTGGGCAGGCGGGTTGTGGTGTGTCCGCAAGGTCGCGAACTCGGCCATCACGGGAGCCGCGGCGTCGGCGAATTCGTAGTCGTTGCGGTAGGCCAGGAAGCCGTCGACCCACTTGTTATTTTTGTTGGCCTGGATCGCGGCGAGATAGGTTTTTGCGCCGGGCGCGGCCTGGTCGTTCAGGGTCCGGGCGAGTTTGTCGAGCCGGGCCTTCGCTGGTTCGTCGAGGCTCAGCCCCCGCGCTTTGCGGAGCGCGGCGATGGCGTCGCGCGGGGCCTTTTCCTGGAGCCGGCGGTCGGCGAAGTCGAGCAGTTTCGTCGGGTCGGTCGCGTTCAAGGCTTCGAGCCAGCGGATCGCCTGGTTGACGGGAAGAAGTCCAAACATGTGACCAGCTCGATCGTCGGTGAAGGTCCGCAGGGCGGGCCAGCCGTCATCAAGAAACAGGCCCGAAGCATACGTCGCGCCGCTGAAATTGACCATCGGATCGGTCCTGCCATGCACGATCGCCAGCGGAACCTGGCGCTGCGCGGCCTTCAAGGGCACGTCGGCATAGGCCGACGGTTCGCACTGAACGATGACCATGGCCGAGATCGGAAAGGCCCCGGCGATCTTCTCCGGACTGTTCATCAGCAGGCTATAAGTCAGAAATCCCCCTTGCGAATGGCCGCCGACGAAATAATGGGCGATCGGATACGTGTTCTTCAGATCATCCATTGCCTCGCTCACCAGAGCGGGGCTTTCGCGATCGGTTCCGGGAAATCCGCCGA
>JAJYCH010000272.1 GCA_021778575.1 Planctomycetota bacterium | reverse complement strand
CAGCGGCTTTCCCGGATCACCGAGAGCCTGAGCGTGAAAGGCCAGAACTTCTCGGAGCGATTCGCCGATCAGACCGATCAGTTCGGTCGCCCCCGCCCCGACGATCACCCGATCGGTGGGAATCTGATGGAATTCGGCCAGCCGCTCGACCAGCCGAGGGCAACCCGGCTCGGGATAAATCCCCGCTTGCCCGATCGCCGACCGAGCCGCTTCCAGAGCCCCTGAAGGCGGCCCGAGCGGGTTGAGCGTCGCCGAGAAGTCGAGCAGCGGCGCAGAGCCCAGCCCGAGCCGCCGACGAATCTCCCACGGATTGCCACCATGCTGGATCGGGATATTCACGGAGGGTGTGCCTCGCTCGCTAAAGTCGAAGACCGATCAAGAATGGACTGAAATGATCAAAAAATCACAACCTAATCTGATTCATGACTCATTCGTGGAGCAAAGACCGCCGCCAGGGCTTCGGCAAGCTCGGGATAAAGGAACTGGTAACCCAGTTCCAGAGCCTTGCGCGGCAGGACCCGCTGCCCTTTGGTCACAAACTTCGCCATCTCGCCCAGAGCCAGTTCGAGGACCGAATCGGGCGGTCCGAACGGCAAGAACGGCCGGTGGAGCACCCGCGCCAGATTCCTCGAAAAGTCGACGTTGCGCACCGGGTTCGGGGCGGTCCCGTTCAGAGGACCAATCGCCTGGGGATTGTCCAGTGCCAGGAGGAACAAGCCGAGAATATCGTCGATATGAATCCAGCTCATCCACTGAAGTCCGCCGGCAGGCTTGAACAGGTGGCCGCCGTTACCGACCGGGGCGGCTCCGCCGGGAAGCCACTGGAAGATCGGCGCCATCACCGCCAGTGCCCCCTCGCCCTGGACCAGGACGACGCCGGTCCGGACCGTGGCGAGCCGAACTCCGAGCGGTTCGACCTGCCGCGCCGCGTCTTCGAGTTCGCGACAGACGACGGCCAGAAAGTCTGATCCCGACGGGCTCGACTCGTTCAGTTCCTCGTCGTTGTGGGCTCCATAGTAGCCGATCGCCGATCCCTGAACGAGAACTTTCGGCCGGTTTCGGGCCTGTTCGATCGCGTTGACGACGTGCTCGGCCCCGTAGACCCGGCTATCGCGGATCTCGCGTTTGACCTCGGCGTTCCACCGGCCGGAAAAGACGTTTTGACCGGCCAGATTGAAAACCGCGTCACATCCATCGACGGCCGCCTGCCAGGGTCCGTCCTTCGACGGGTCGCCCTGGACGACCTTCAAGCCCCGGAAACTGGGCCTGCGCCGGGTTTCGTCCGAATTTCGCGACAGGATGACCGGAGTATCGCCGCGATCGAGCAGACGACGGACCAGGCGGCGGCCGATCAGTCCGGTCCCGCCGGTTATGAAGACTTGCATGGATAAATATAGCTCACATCAGGGAAGTGATCGGGCACAGGTTGAGATCGCCCCGGCGCGGGAACCGGTTCGAGGAACACACGACACTCAACTCGATTAATCATCAGAAGATCGAGATAAGCCGCTCGATCAACCTCGGCGGGCGGAACGGGTGGAACAGTCCTCGACGTTCTTCGAGCTAGTTTAACCCATCGTTCCGTAACCTGTATAGAAGATCATGAGATGGGGAAAAACGGAAAACTTCTTCGTCCGCTCATTCAAGATTCATCGAAACCAACCGAATCACAGTCAGGACAGTGAATTGCGTCAACAGAAATGGCCAAGTTGGTGACCAACGGATTGGATCGAGAGCCGAAGAATGGTATGCTCCGTGGACTCGCGGAACGGCGTGTAGACGCCGGATGTTCGGGACAAGGTCCGGGACGGCCCGCGCGGCCGGCTCGCCATCTTCTTGTCTCTTTTCCCCAACTTCCCAACGCGACCGAGATCCGGCACCGGGGAGTCCTGGCCACGATGAACCCCAAAGTCCGTCAACTGTTCGACCTCAAACGACTGACCGCCTATCGACGGCCCAGCCCGTTGATCCTGATCAACGGACTGGCCGAACAATCGGAAAGCTGGTTCGCCAATCGCCGCCAACTGGCACGTCACTTCGACGTGAAAGTGCCGGAAATCCTGGTCTACGATGGCGACTCGCTCCACCGTCACATCGATGCCGGAGGCGAGGTCACCGTCGATTACCTGGCTGATCGACTGGCGACCTATCTCGACGAATTCGTTCAGCGGCCCCCCTATCACCTGGTGGGGTCCAGCCTGGGAGGTCAGGTCGTCCTGACGCTTGCCGCCAAACACCCCGAACTGGTCTCCAAGCTCGTGCTGATCGCCCCGTCGGGCCTCCACGGCGACGAGAACCTGCCGGTCATGGAGGGCGTTCGCCGGAGCGATTACGACTCGCTGGTCGGCTCGGTCTTCCATAGCCGATCCAAGTTCGCGACCGAGTCGCTGGTCGCCGTGATCGAGCAAAAGTTCCAGAACCGCAAGTGGAAAAAGGGCATTCTGCGGACCTTGCGCGGGACCGTCGGCCACTCGGTCGCCGAACTCCTCGACCAGGTTCCCCACCCGACCTTGCTGATCTGGGGTTCCGAGGATCGCGTGATCTCCGACGTCTCCGGCTCGATCAAGGCGGCCGAGCGCATGGTCCAGGGACGTCAGGTCGTCTTGCCCAAGTGCGGACATGCGCCTCAGATCGAAAAATCCCGACTGGTGAATACGCTGATCACCCGGTTTCTTCGCGACAAGCTCAAGAACATCCCGCCCACGCTCGACCCCGACGGATTCTTCAACAAGGAGATCCGACCGGCGCTGCTGAAGGTCGGAATTGGCCGTGGTTGATTGTTCCGGCTCACGGAAATTCATGAACGTCTCGACATACTCCGCTAACTTCGCAGGGTCACGATGAGCGATTTCGCGCTGTTCCTCGGCAAGTTTCTCCGCCACGGGACCAAGATCGCCAGCGTCGCCCCGAGCAGCCCCTGGCTCTCGAAGGCCACGATCGGCAATATCGACTGGACCAAGGCCCGCGTGATCGTGGAACTCGGAGCCGGGACCGGACCGATCACCCGCGCGATCGCCGAACGGGTCCAGCCCGGGACCCGCGTCATCATCAACGAACGCGACGCCGACTTTGCCGCGATCCTCCGCGACCGGTTCGGCAACCGGGCCAACTTCGAGGTCATCGAAGGCGACGCGTGCGACCTCGCGACTATCCTCAGCGATCGAGGGATCGACCAGGTCGACCACATCATCTCCGGCCTGCCCGTCCCCTCGTTTCCCAAGGAACTCCAGGCCAAATTCTTCCGGGTGGTTCAGTCGGTCCTGGCTCCCGAGGGAACCTACAATCAGATCACCGAGATCGCCTGGTATTATCAAAGACTTTACCGTAAATATTTTCATGATGTCCAGTTCGTCTTCGAGCCTCGGAACTTTCCGCCGGCCGGTGCCTATTACTGCCAGAGGCCCAAAGATCTGTCGGACGGTGGGCCGAACCCCGTCTGATCGAATGGGATGATTCGCCATGTCCGCGTTTGCTCCGCTGGCCCGGGTTGCCGGATCGAACCCCGTGCGTCGGGCCGTGAATCAGGGATTCCACGCATTTTCACGCTTCCGGACGCGCCGGCTGGCCGGGCTCGACCCGGTCGAAACCCAGCACCGGGTGCTTCTCGACCTGGTCGCGACCGCTCGCAACACCCGGTTCGGTCAAGATCATGAATTCCGCTCGATCCGATCGGTCGACGACTTCCAGAATCGCGTGCCGATCCGCACCTATGAAAATCTCTGGAACGACTATCTCCAAGCCGCTTACCCTCGGTTCGACAACCTGACCTGGCCGGGCCTGATTCCGTATCTTGCACTGACCAGTGGGACGACCCAGGGGGCGACCAAGTACATTCCGGTCTCGTGGCCGATGATCGGCTCGAACCAGAAGGCAGCCAAGACGATGGTCGCCTATCATCTTGCCGCCCGGCCCGATTCGAAGGTCTTTCACGGAAAGATCTTTTTTCTCGGCGGCTCGACCAGCCTCGAACAGCCTGCCCCGGGAGTCCGCCAGGGGGATCTGAGCGGGATTGCCGCCGAGGAAGCCGGCGAACTGCTGCGCCCTTACACATTTCCACCTCTCGATATCGCTCTTGAGACCGACTGGGACCGTAAACTTGACCTGCTCGCCCGTCGGTCGGTCAACGAACGGATCACGCTGATCGGTGGCGTCCCGAGCTGGCTCCTGACGCTGTTCGGCCGGGTCCTTAGCCTGACCGGCAAGACCTCGATCGCCGAGGTCTGGCCGAGCCTGGAACTGGTCGTCCACGGCGGCGTCAAGTTCGACCCCTACCGGGAGGCGTTCGACGAGGTTCTCGGCAACCCCGAAATCAGGCTCCAGGAAACCTATCCCTGCTCCGAAGGTTTTATCGCGTTTGGAGACCCCGAAACGGGCCTGCTTCGGCTGGTGTTCGATCACGGACTCTTTTATGAATTTATCCCGGTAGATGAACTGGAATCCCCTCGGCCAACCCGACACTGGCTGGGGAACGTCGAGACCGGCGTGAACTATGCCATCGTGGTTTCGACCTGCGCGGGGCTCTGGTCGCATCTGATCGGCGACACAGTCCGGTTCGAGTCGCTCGACCCGCCGCTGATGAGCTTCACCGGCAGGACCAAGTACACCCTTTCGGCCTTTGGCGAACACCTGATCAGCGAGGAAGTCGAGGCCGCGATCAGCCGGGCCGCGACGGCCACCGGAGCGGCCGTAGGAGAGTGGCATGTCGGACCGGTCTTTCACGGAGCACTGGGTCATCATCTGTACGTGATTGAATTTCGGAATGATCCGTCCGACCTCGCCGAATTCCGCCAGATTCTCGACGCCGACCTGGCCGACCGGAATGCCGACTATCAAGCTCACCGGGCGGAAGGGGTCGGCTTGCCGTTGCCGGAACTGATTATCGCTCGGCCGGGCGGATTCGAGTCGTGGATGCGATCGAAGGGAAAGCTCGGCGGCCAGCACAAGGTCCCGCGGATGGATAACGCGGGAACGCTGACCGCCGAGATCGTCGCCCACCTTCGATCCCAGGGACTGATCGACCAGCAAGTCGCATCGGGAACCTGAGACTCGCAATCAGACCACTCTCGCGAAATAATGGATCGAGACAAGTTCCTCGCACCCCTCGGACGGCAACCGACGTGACCACTGAACTCACCGAGATCGACCCAGCGACAGAAGCATATCGAACACTCCTCGGTCGAGTCGGCCGCAAGAGCCCGAAGATTCCGCCCGACCTTCTGGTCCGTCACGTTCTGGCCATCGTTCCGGCGGCCGAGTGGGCGATCCGGGTCGAGGCGCTTGACTCGATCCTCCGCCGGGTCGAATCGGTCAAGAAAGAGCAACTGCGGGTCGAATCGCGGCCGCCGGACCGGGCCGTTCTCGGACCCTATACAACGCGTCGGCCGAAATCGGGTGTCCGCCCCTATCAATCGTGCCTGTTCGGGGTCGCCCCGATCGACGCCCGATGCGACTGTCCGGACTTTCTCAAGAACTCGCTTGGCGTTTGCAAGCATGTGCTGATCATTCTCGAACATCTCCACGCTCGACCAAAACTGTGGAAGCAAGCGATCAAGGAACAAGAGAACGTTTCCCCAAATCTCCCCGCCCTGCGCTGGAACCCGATCCGTCCCCTCGATGGCCTGGGCGACTGGATGGAGCGGGTGACCTGGGATCGACGGATCGATTCGAAGATCTCTCGGTCGGGCAAGTCAGCCCGGTTCATCGACTGGTTCGTGGACCAGCCCGACGACCCGCTGCCGCTCAAAGCGTCGTTCCCTGACGAACCGGTCCAGCGCCTGGCGCTGGTCGAGAGTTTGCTCCGGCTCCTCCCGGCGACTTCCCGCGTCCGCCAGGACCCAGCACTCGTGGCGCTCTTGCGACTCGAACGAGACCGGCTCAAGCAGTCGCAGAAACTCCGGATGACATCGAGCCAGATCCATGAAGCCATCGGCAACTTGAAGCGGGTCATCTATCCTTATCAAAAAGAAGGCGTCGAGCGTTTCTTGAGCCAGGGGCGGCTGCTCCTGGCCGACGACATGGGGTTGGGCAAGACCGCGCAGGCGATCGCGTGCACCGACATCCTCTGGCGCTCGAAGCGAATCAAGCGGGGATTGATCATCGCGCCGGCCAGCTTGAAACCGCAATGGGCACGCGAGTGGGCCAGCTTTTCGGACCTGCCGATCACGATCATCGACGGCACGCCCGCAGAGCGCAAGGAACTTTACGAATCATCCAAGGCGGGCCTCTTCATCATTAACTATGAGCAGTTGATCCGCGATCTCGACATCATTCGTCACTGGAACCCCGATCTCGTGGTCCTCGACGAGGCTCAGCGGATCAAGAACTGGTCGACCAAGACAGCGCTTTCGGTCAAGGGTCTGAATCCCACATATCGCTTGATCTTGACCGGAACACCGATGGAGAACCGGATCGAGGAACTGGCCTCGGTCGTCGAGTGGGTGGACGACGCGGCACTTGAGCCAAAATGGCGGCTCAGCCCGCTCCACGCCATCACCGCCGATGGTCGCAAGGAGGTTGTCGGCGTCCGGAACCTGGAGACGATCCGTCGCCGACTGAAAGGGAGCATGCTCCGCCGGGTCCGCCAGGAGGTTCTCACCCAGCTCCCGCCGAGAACCGATACGCGGGTCCCGATCGAGATGACCGAACCCCAGCGCGAACAGCACGACGAACTGATCCCGCCAATCATCACCCTCGTCCAGCGAGCCCGAACCCGGC
>JAJYCH010000271.1 GCA_021778575.1 Planctomycetota bacterium | reverse complement strand
GGGTCTCTTCGTTTCGAAATCTTGAAGATTCCTCTTGCCTCCCGCCTCGCGATCGGTTCGAATCCCTTCGGGCACCTCGGACAGAAGTCCTGGGCAGCTCGGTCCGATCTCCGAGGGGGGTTCGATGATCCACGCCTGCTTTGCCTTGCTGCTCCTGATGCCGGCCGATGGTCCGACGCCCGACGAACGGTTCCGGGCACTTCGAGACGCCTTCGACGCCGCCCATGCCGAGTTTCTCCGGCTCGCCAACGACGCGACCACTCCCGAGAAGCAGGCCAAGGCCACGAACCACCCAGGGTGCCGAAACGGGAATTTTTCCCCAGGCTTCCTCGACCTGGCTCGAAAGTATCCCGGCACGCCGGCCGCCGAGGACGCCCTCCTCTGGATCGGGTCGCACGTGTTCCAGACCCCCGACTCCGAAGAGGCCCGGACCAGGCTCGTCAAGGATCACGCGACCAGTCCCAGGCTCGGCCCGACGCTGGGCTTTCAGGGGCATTACGACGGCGGGAGTCCCGGAAGCGATGGCTTTTTCCGGGAGATCCTCGCGCAGAATCCCCATCGCGAGATCCAGGGTCTCGCGACCTACTGGCTGGCCAGGGTTCTCAAGAACAAGGCCGACTGGTCGAGAGAAGCAAGGAAACCCAGCTTCCAGAAACGGTCGTACTTGACCGAGACCTACGGCGAAGACTGGGACGAACGCCTCCGCAAGCTCGATCCCGAAGCGCTTGACCGCGAGGCGGATGCCCTGTTCGAGCGGGTCGCGAAGTTCTACGTCGACATCCCGCACAACGACAAAAGGCGCAACCCGGGAACCCTTGGCGACGCCGCCTCGGGCTATCTCTACGAAGCTCGAAACCTGGCCATCGGCAAGACCCCGCCCGACTTCGCGGGAACCGACCTCGACGGCCGCCCGTTTCGCCTGGCCGATGTCCGGGGCAAGGTCGTCGTCCTCGACTTCGGCAGTCACTTCTACTGCGGACTCTGCCGCGAGACCTATCCCCAGTTCCGGGCGATGACGAAGCGGCTCGAAGGCCATAAGTTCGCACTGATCAGCATCAATGCCGAGCCCGAGAAGCTCGTCGGCGACCTCAAGGATGCCTGGAAGACCGAAGGAAACACCTGGCCCTGCCTGTTCGACGGCAACTGGGAAGGCCCGATCCAGAAGGCCTGGAACGTCCAGTCATTCCCGACGATCTATGTTCTCGATGCCCAGGGGGTGATCCGCCACAAGGAGCTTCGCGGCAAGGATCTGGACGAGGCCGTGGATAAGCTTGTGGCGGAGCTGGAAGGCACCGGAGCAACCCGACCATGAGCGACGCGCCAAGCCGCCGATGGTATCGCGTCACAATCCGAAGGGTCATGTTGCTCGTCGTCCTCTGCGCCCTCAGCCTCTACCTGGGGATCGCGGCGCTCGATGTCTACTGGTCCAAGGAGACTCACGTCCACTGCGCTGTGGATGTCAGTGGTGCGACGCCTAGCATGGCCATCATGGGAGGAATGGAGCCGCCATTCTGGCCTCGCTATGTCCGCCGCGTGTTCGGCCGACCATGGAAAGGCTTGTCGCTCTGCGGGCCGACGCCTGGCTTCGAGGCCGAGCAGTGCGAAATCGAATACCCCCAGATGGCGGTGCAGATCGGCACTCAGAAAGCCTATCAGGGCGGTCCGATCCAGATGAATCGGATTGACGAGATTCTCCAGCAACGCGGGAAGTGATCCTGGCCTGAGTGTTCTCTCAAAGCTTCACCCCGCTCAGCTTCGGTTCGGACGTCGCGCGAAGGATCGTCAGGTAATCGGTGGCCTTGAGCGCTCCGGCGTAGAGCAATCCGACGACCAGTCCCAACCCGATCGCCGTGGTTCGACCGACTCCCAAGCTCCCGAAGGCGATCATCCGGGCCGCGAAGCCCGATCGGTGGCAACCTCGGTGGATCGTCCGCGAAACGTGGAGGTATCGGACGTCGGGCGACAGCTTGGGGAGATCCCTGGCCACGAACCCTACGATCAAGCCCGATTCATTTTCCCGACTTCGAAGCATCACCCGGCTTCTTCAAGAACGGGTTCGGCTTCAACTCGATCGGCTTGACGGACTGGAGGTAGTCGAGCACGTTTTCCGACTCCTTGCCGCCGACCTGAGCGTGGAAGTGCAGGCTAAAACCGTGCGGCCCCTTGGCGTCGATCAGTTTGGGCTGGAGCGTCAGAAACGCCTTGACCGCTTCGAGCTGGCCCATCATCGCGGCGCAGAAAATGTCGATCCGGGCGCCTCGGTCGAGCAGGAACTCGACGATATCGCGCCGGCCCATGTGCGAGGCTCCGCCCAGCGCGGTTTCCCAGTCGCCGTTGCCCCAGTCCATCGCCGCGTTCAGCAGGCCCGGCTCCTTATCGATCAACTTCCTGGCCAGATCCAGTTCCGAGTGGGCGTAGATGACGAAGTCGGCCACCAGGACCCGATTGATCTGAGGCTTCTTCCACGACGGCTTGAACTTTGGCTCGGGATAATCGCGTTCGAAGGCCGCTTCGACCGGCTTCGGCGGAGCAGGGGAGGTCGGCTTGTCATCGGCCAGCGTCTGACGGGCACCGGCACCCAGGACGGCACCCGCTCCCAGGGTCGTGAAGAGACGTCGCGAGATCGAGTCGGCCACGGTTCGGTCCTCGGCTTGCTTCAACAAGGGTAGGGCGTTCCGCCTTATCGTCAAAGATCCGGCCGCGATCGGCAAGCCCCGAGGTCCCAAATTCGGCTCGACGATCGCCGGAACCAGCCGTGGCGTCGGGGCTTTGCCACGATTAGAATCCTCTGGATCGCTCGCTTCTTTCTTCGAGGTCGCTCATGAACGTGCCGCTCCGCCGCTGTCGGTTGGTCAGTCTTCGATGCGGAATCCTGGGAGTCCTGGGGCTGGCCTGGCTCGCTTTTGAACCGGCTTCCGCCAGCGCTCAAGCCGATCGTTACGAACTGGGCCGACGCCTCCGGGCATTCGAGATCGAGTGGGATCAGGTCGCGGACCCCGCCGCTCGAACCAAGGCGTGCCAGGCGCTCAAGTCGGCCGTGAACGCGTTCTTCTCGTTCCGGCTCGGCGAGGCAGGCAAGGCCATCGGCGAGGCTCGGTTCGCCCTCCGACCCGGCCCCGAGCCAACCGCGACCGAGCGCTGGGCCGACTCGCTAGTCGTCAAGCCCGACGGTCGCTTGCTCGACACCTCGACGACCGAACTACCCGTCACGATCGCCTCGTTTTATCCGACCAACCTTCCCCAGCCGGCCGGAGCCCGGATTCGCCTGAGCCTGGAAGGAGTGCCCGGATCAACGGTCGAAGGGCTGGTCGTCGGGCTACCGATGACACTGACACTCCCGCTCAAGAGGCCGGCTTCCGGCGATCATGTCTTGAAGTCCGAATTGATCAGCGCGAGCACGACGATCAACCTGGGTTCGGAGACGATCTCGCTGGCCGACAATCTCGACGATCGGATCATCGCGCTGAAGAAGATCATGGATGTCTGGCCCGACGATCCGAAATCGGCAACGGTCGACCGCGAATCGGCCCGGGGACAGCTCCGGTTGATCGAGTCGCTGGCCGCTCATTTGACGCTGGAGTCCGACTTCCCGGCGGACCGGATTCTCACCAACCTGGAGGTCCAGACCCGCGCCGCCGACCAGTCCGAGCCTTATCTGGGGAGTGATCGGACCGGTCAATTCTGGGTGACGCTGGTGACGAATTCGGGCCGAAAAGTGGCTTGCCGGCTCTTTGTACCCGAGGCGGCGAAGAAGGACGAGCCCTTGCCACTGGTCGTCGCGCTCCACGGCGCGGGCGGAAGCGAAAACATGTTCTTTGATACTTATGGTCACGGAGCGATCGTCGACCGCTGTCGCGAACGCGGCTGGCTGCTGGTTGCACCACGGAGCACCGCGTTCGGCGGCGTGCCGGTCGACGAGATCGTCGAGGAGATGGCCGAGCTTTATCCGGTCGACCTCAAGAAGATCTTGCTCGTCGGGCACTCGATGGGAGCCGGCCAGGCGGTCGCCGCGAGCGCGGCGAATCCCTCGAAGTTCACCGCCGTCGCCGCGCTTGGTGGCGGCGGTTCGTTCCGGCCATCGGCCGCCTTGAAGACCATGCCCTTCTTTGTCGGGATCGGCTCGGAGGACTTCGCGCACGACGGTGCCTCATCCCTGGCCGATGACCTCAAAAAGGCTGAGGTCACTACCGTCGTCTACCGCGAATATCCCAACGTCGAGCATCTCGCCATCGTCCAGGTGGCCCTTCCCGACGTGTTCAAGTTTTTTGACGAATGTCTCGCCCGACCCGGAAAGTGACGCGCGGCAATGGGTTTTCACACGGAATCTTGAACCAATCGGCATCGACAATTCAATCGGAGCGCTCATGTCTCGACTTGTACGAATGATCTTGACTCTGGGCCTGTTGGGCTGGCTTGCCGGTTCGTGCCTGGCACAGACATCAAAGGGAACGGCGGCGAGCCCGCCGACTTTGCTCAAGCCGGCGCGGGTCTTCGATGGCGTGAATCCGGAACCGCATGCCGGATGGGTCGTGCTGGTCTCGGCGAACAAGATCGTCGAGTTCGGTCCGGCGAATTCGGTGAAAATTCCCGACGGTTCGAGGACGATCGAGCTTCCCGGGACCACCCTGTTACCCGGTTTGATCGATTCCCATTCGCATCTGCTGCTTCATTCTTATGAAGAAACGTCGTGGGAAGATCAGGTCCTGATCGAGCCGCTGGCGCTCCGGGTCTGCCGGGCGACGAACCACCTCAAGCTCGACCTGATGGCCGGGTTCACCACGCTCCGCGACCTGGGAACCGAAGGGGCCGGGCAGGCCGACGTGGGGCTGAAGCTGGCGGTTGAACAGGGGATCGTCCCCGGCCCTCGGGTTCTCGCCGCGACCCGCGCCATCGTCGCGACGAAGACCTACGCCCCGGCCGGTTTCGCCCCGGAACTCGACATTCCCCAGGGAGCCGAGGAGGCCGACGGCGAGGCGCTCCGTAAGGTTGTCCGAGATCAGATCGGCCGGGGGGCCGACCTCATCAAGGTCTACGCCGACAACGCCCGAGGCGCGACGTTCAGCGTCGAAGAACTGAAGCTGATCGTCGAGACCGCGAACTCGGCCAACCGACCGGTCGCGGCCCACGCGACAACCAAGGAAGGGATGACCCGAGCGGCGACCGCCGGGGTCTCGACGATCGAACACGGCGAAGGCGGCGACCTCGAAGTCTTCCGGCTCATGGCCGAGAAGAAGGTGGCATTCTGCCCGACCCTGACCGTCTTCGAGGCCCTCGCCAGGTTCAAAGGGTATCGACCCGGGATCGATCCCGAACCCGCGAGGCTGGTCCAGGCCCGAGCCGCCTTCAAAGCCGCACTCGAATCAGGAGTGACAATCATCAACGGTAGCGATGTCGGGGCCTTCGCCCACGGCGAACAAGGTCGAGAACTCGAACTGATGGTCGACTTCGGCATGAAGGCCGCCGAAGCCCTGAAGGCCGCCACCTCCATCGCCGCGAAGACCATCGGCCTGGGAGACCAGGTTGGCATGATCAAGCCCGGAATGAAGGCCGATCTGATCGCCCTCGAAGGCGACCCGACGGCCGACATCAAGGCCGTCCGGAAGGTGAAGTTCGTGATGAAAGACGGCGTGGTTTATCTGGGGCCTTGAGTCCCGTTAAGTGGGCTCGGCCCACTATTTTGCATTGCCATCGATACATTTATCGACCAGAAAATATCTTGATTCCGCCCAATCCGCCTTTTTCTTCGAGATTTCCCACGATGACCCTCACCATTCGACGCCTGGTCTGGATCGCCTCGATTCTCGCTTTCTTCCCGATTTTCGTCGGCCCGACCCTGGCCCAGCAAACTCGACCGGCGGTCGAGCTGAAGACGTTCGACCTCGGGGATTTCCCGCTCGAAAGCGGCAAGATCCTGAAGGGGGCGAAGCTGGTTTATACGACTCGCGGGACGCTCAACGCGGCGAAGACCAACGCGATTCTGTTACCATCGCCTTACTCGGGCAATCATAC
This sequence comes from Planctomycetota bacterium, assembly GCA_021778575.1. Lineage (GTDB taxonomy): Bacteria > Planctomycetota > Planctomycetia > Isosphaerales > Isosphaeraceae > Tundrisphaera. The sequence continues at coordinate 726 of JAJYCH010000271.1, read as the reverse complement.
GTCGTATGACTTCCTGATCGGTCCCGGGCGGGCGATCGACCCGGCGAAAGACTTCATCATCGCCACGAATCAGCTCGGCAATGGCGTCTCGTCGTCGCCGAGCAACACGCCTGATCCGCAGCATGGGCCGGACTTCCCGGCGATCGCGATTCGCGACGATGTCGAGGCGACTTATCGGCTCGTGACCAAGGGGCTGGGCATTGATCGGCTCCACGCGGTCGTCGGGTTCTCGATGGGCGGGCAGCAGGCCATGCAGTGGGCGGTGAGTCATCCTGACATGATGCTCGGAGTGGTCAATCTTTGCGGCTCGGCTCGCGAGTATCCGTTCGGTTTCGTCCGACTCGAAGGGGCCAAAGGGGCGATCCTGGGCGACCCGACCTTCGCATCCGGGCGCTACACCACGCCTCCCGTCGGCGGCTTGAAGGCGCTCGGTGCGCACTGGGTGGCCTGGGCGTACTCGCCCGAGTGGTGGCGCGATGGCGAGTACAAGAAAGGGGGCGCGACGATCGAGCAAACGGTCGAAGGGTGGAAGTCGGGCTTTCTTGACCAGGACGCCAACAACCTCTTGCTCCAGGCCGTGAAATGGCAGAAGCACGACGTCGCGACCACGCCCGGCATGAATGGCGACCTGGCCAGGGCGCTCGGGTCGATCAAGGCGAAGGTCTTGCTGATGCCGTCGAGGACCGACCAGTATTTTCTGGCCGCCGACGTCGAGGCCGAAGGGAA
>JAJYCH010000270.1 GCA_021778575.1 Planctomycetota bacterium | reverse complement strand
AAGAATTCCGTGGACGTCGGGATCGGCGTTGAGCTGGTCGATAGTTGCCAGGAGCCGGTTTTCGGCGACGTCGGCGGGAAGCCGGAGCAGTGTCCCACGCATTCCGGCGGCCTTGCAAGCGTTCTGTTTGTTCCGGACGTAGACCTGGCTGGCCGGGTTCTCACCGACCAGAACGACGGTCAGGCCGGGGACACGCCCGGTCGACTCGCGGAGCGCGGCCACTTCACTGGCGACCTGATCCCTGATTGTCTGCGCCAGAGCTTTACCGTCGAGGATACGGGCGGCCAACGGACATCCCTCCGGAGGATCATGGCGAGCCGGGGTCGCCGGACAATCGATTCCGAACTATCATACTGACGGTCGTGTCTGTCTGTCTCCAGACCTTTCGATCGGCGCTTCACTCGGGAATGGGATGAAAGTTCATGGACGTCGACGACGCGACGGAGGGGGGTGTCCTGGCGCCCGTCGACGAGCGCCCCGAGGACTGGGCCGGTACGATCGAACTGCAAGGGTCGATGGTGGGCCAGGTTCTCCGGCTGTCGGGACCGGTCCTGGTCGAGCAATCGCTGCTGTACCTGGTCGGCCTGTCCGACACCATGCTCACCGGCCGCTACCTGTCCGAGTCGCATCTTGCGGCGGTTGCGAATTCCACTTACTTGCTCTGGTTCCTGGGCAGCTTGATGACGATCATCTCGGTCGGGGCAACGGCACTCGTCGCCCGGATGACCGGAGCGGGCAAGCCCGAGCTCGCGAACCGTTCGTGTCAACAGGCCATCGGCCTCTCATTGATCCTGGGCACTTCGGCGCTCGTGCTCGGTGAACTGCTGGCCCCGAACCTGATCCGGGCGCTGAACCTTAACGGTCAGTCGGCCGAGAGTGCGACGTTATTCCTGCGGATCGTTCTGCTGGTCACACCGCTCCTGGCCTGTACGACGGCGGGAGTGGCCTGTTTGCGCGGCGTGGGCGACACGCGAACCGGTATGTATGTGATGATTCTGGTGAATGTGGTCAACGTCGCGGTTTGCTGGACGCTGGTTCGAGGCTTGGGGCCGATCCCGGCGCTGGGCTTCGCCGGGATCGCCATCGGCACGGCGACCGGTGAAGCGCTCGGCGGGCTGGCGGTTCTCGCGATCCTGGCGAAGGGGAGGTCGGGACTTCGGCTTGACCTCGCGGGTCTCTGGCCGAACTGGCGAGAGTCGTGGCGGATCTTGCGGATCAGCTTGCCGGCGGCCGGTGAAAGCCTGACGAACGTCTTCTGCCAGCTCTGGTTCCTCGGCCTGATCAATCGACTCGGGGCAACGGCGACGGCCGCGCACGGCGTGGCGATTCGCTGCGAGGCCCTGGCGTTCCTGACCGTGACGGCGTTCTCGATCGCCGCGAGCACGCTCGTCGGACAATATCTCGGCGCGGGCCGGCCCGACCTCGCGGCCAAGGCGGGGCGGACGGCCTGGGGAATCGGCGTGGTCTTGCTTGTGGTCGTCGGGTCGCTGATCTATGTCGAGGCCGAGGCGATGTTCGGGCTGTTCCTGGGCGGAAAGCAGCCAAGGGTGGTGGCTGAAGGGGTTCCGGTTCTCCGGATCGTCGCGTTCGCCTTGCCCTTTCTGGCCACGCTCAACGTGCTCAACGGAGCGCTTCGAGGGGCAGGGGACACCCGCTGGCCCTGGCTGATCGTTCTGGTGGGCTACCTGGGTATCCGGATGCCGCTGACTTACTGGCTCACCGGTTCCACGGCCGATGGCGGCTGGGACCTCGGCCTGCGCGGTGCCTGGCTGGCCATGTTCTTCGACCTGACCCTGCGCGGAATCCTGGTCGCCGCCCGGTTCCTGAACGGTGGCTGGAAGACCGCACGGGTTTGAGCGGCTTCTGGTTCAGATCTCGGCCAGCGCGGCGCGGCGATCGCGCACGATTCCGAAGATCCGGTCGAGGTTCGAGGTCTTGAAGACCGAGAGCACGGTCGTCGAAAGCTCGCAAAGCCGGAGCTTACCGCCGGAGCCATCGACCCGGCGCTGGAGCAGGATCAGCTTGCCCAGGAGCGAGCTGGAGATAAGGTCGACGCCCGAGAAATCGACGACCAGCTTGATCGGCCTGCCATCGTTGGGCAAGGCGGCCCCGAGTTGGTCGGCGACCTCGCGAACAGTTCGGTCGTCGAAGAGAAGGCGATCTCGGAATGTCACAACCTGCGCACCGTCGATCTCACTGACTTCGATTCGGAGGGTGGCCGGCATCGCGGGCTCCAGGCAGTCGCCATGAACGAGACTTTACCAGACCCCATTAACATATCCGGAAAGTGCGAAGATTGCGAGGAGATCGTCGAAACCGAGTGGCTTCACCCGATTCCGTCAAGGTTCGCGACGGCGACTCCGCCGGAGCGGTCCTTCAGCCCGAGGAGCGGTTGGCGGCTGAGGGCTCGGGCCGGGCTCGGGAGGAGCCTGGGTTCCCAGATCCTCGGGGCCTTCGGCTGGACGGGCCACATAGGCCAGGGCGGCGGGCAGATCTTCGAGAAAGACGAACATCGGAGCGAGCTTGCTGATCCGGAAAACCTCGTGGACGTCGTCCTCGACATTGCAAAACACCACCCGACCCGACTGCTGGCGAGCCAGACGCTGGAGCGCGAGGAATCCGCCCAACGACGCCGAACCCGCGAAGACAACTCCATTGAGGTCAACGACCAGATCCGGCTTTCCCTTGGCCCGAAGATGCGCCTCGTAATGCTGGCGGAGATCACGGACAGGGTTCGGGTCGAGCCGCAAACAATCCCAGAACTCGGCCACGAGGATGCCCCCCTCGTTCCGGACCTCAACCTTCGGCTTGAGCATGAGCAACCTGTTCACGCGTGGGTAAAGGTAAAAAATTCAACGACCGGCGAAAAGTTCGCCGGATGTTACAAGAGGGGGATTCGAGAAGAATTTGAAGAGGAAGATCGAGGGAGCCAACCCCAAAGAGACAGTCGAAGGCAGTCCGAGGTTCGCGACCAGACCGGAGATTTTGATCCGGCGGACTATCTTCATTTAAGGTAACATGGACGGGCGGTCCCGGCCAGAGGATGATGCCGGGCGAGAACATCAACCTCGCCCGGATATGTTATATTTTCTCGATCGCGTCTCGGTTTGCTCGACCGATGTCTCGTCGAGAGCGTCTCGTCCGGCATAACGCGAGATCCCGAGGGAGAACCTGCCCATGCGTCTTGCCCTGACTGTGGTGGCCGCGCTTGCTCTCGCCATCGGGTGGATGGAACCTTCCCGAGCCGCCGACTGGACCGATGCCGTCTTTCCCGACCGAGCGCACGACTTCGGAACCGTCGCCCGAGGGTCGAAGGTCCGGCACTCGTTCCGGCTCGTCAACTCGACCAGCCAGGAAATTCATATTGCCTCCTGGACCACGAAATGTGGCTGCACCGACGTCCGGCTTGGTGCCCGAGACATCCCGCCCGGTGCCCAGACCGTCGTCGAGGCCTCGATCGACACCACGCGATTCACCGGCTACAAGGCCTCCGGCTTGACCCTGGTTCTCGATCGCCCTTCGCCGGTGAACGTTGATCTCAACCTCACCTGCTTCATCCGGACCGACGTGACCTTGACTCCCGGACAGGTCGATTTCGGAACCGTCAACCGGACCACCAACCCCAAGCTCAACCTGACCCTGACCTACTCAGGAACTCAACCCGACTGGGCGGTGAAAAAGAGCAACACGATCAGTGACCACATCGAGGCGGTACTTCGCGAACAAGGGCGATCGCCGGGCGGGCAGGTGACTTACTCGATGGTCGTCACTCTCAAACCATCGGCCCCGATCGGCTATTTCAAGGATCAGATCACGATCGAGACCAATGACCCGAACGCCAGGTACATCCCGGTCTCGGTCTCCGCGGTCGTTCAGACCAACGTCTCGATTTCCCCCTCGGTGCTCAACCTGGGAACGCTGAAGGCCGGACAGACGGTGCAAAAAACGGTCCTGATTCGCTCGGCCCAACCGTTCAAGGTGACCGGGATTGTTCCTGGTTCCCCCGATCTAAGTGCCCCGGCAACCGGCGACCAGGCGCGGGCTTTGCACACGGTGGCGCTGACCTTCAAGGCTCCCGCCAAGATCGGCCCGTACAACTCGACGGTCGAATTCGAGCTGGATCTCAAGGACGAGCCTCCCGCGAAGGTAACGGTCTTCGCGAACATCGTTCCGTGAGCTTGAGCCATTGATCCCAAAGAAAAACCCGGCCGGACCGCTGTCGGTCGGCCGGGCAGCTTTGACGGGATGGAGAGGTCGGCGCTGACTTCAGTCGATCAGATGGGCGAGCTTGCCCCGATCGGGCGGATTTAGCGAAGGTCGCCGGTCGCGACGACCGACTGGCCCACTGGGGCCAGGGCCGACGAGGGGCTGGTCGACGTGGTCGGGACGGGCGGTGCCGGGGGGATGCTGGACGGTGTCGGAGTTGCCGGGACCATCTTGGCCGGAGCGGTCGGATAACCCTGTGCCGACGGCATGGAAGTCATCCCCTGGGGCGTGGCGTATGGAGCCGAGGTGGTCGCGCCGCAGGGGCTCGCGCTATAGCAGCTCGAAACGGCCCGACGAGCATGATGCTTGGGCTGGCCGCAGTGCTTGCCACCGAAAAGGCCCGTGGTCGCGCTCATCGCAGTGATCAGGATCAGTGAATGCATGGAAAAAAACCCTTCCGTGTTCCGTTTGGTGAAAGATCAAGAGAGTGCGGAAGTGTTCCGCCCCGAGGATCGCGATTGTCTGACCTCGTCCATCCCGGACGCCGGTTTCTTGCCCGTCATCAACCGCGCCTTGACCGTGAGATCAGGCCGTCGATGATCGGGGAGGGTGGATTGTAGGGGCCTGGTTCCCGGGGCGCCAACCTCAGTCATGGAAGTCTGGAGAGTTCGGGTTGACCGGGGGAACGCGAGCGATTCCGCCGCATGTGTGGGGGTCGGCACCGGTTGACATGGGTCGTCCCCAGGGATAAGCTCGCGGCGGTCCGCGACGAACGGGGGAATGGATCGCCCGGTTTCGGCCCACCGAAGGATCGCCCGATGGCCAGCACCTTGACTCGACCCCGACGTCCCCGGCTCGATCGCGACCGGCTCTCGATCGCCGTCGCCGACGCCGGCTGGTACACGACCGAGAACCTGTTTCGCGAGATTCCTCGCGACCGGGCCTCGACGCTCCTCCTGCGCTGCGCTGATGTCCAGGTCGCCTGGAAGATGGGGCAACGTCCCTGGTCGTGGAACCGCCCGGCGACCGAGACCGCCCCCGGAATCTGGCAGCGCGACCTGGTCCTGCCGTCGGGCTGGATGAAAAAATATCCACGGATCGGCATGCGACCCATCGCCCGCGCCGTGCGTCGCTGGCACGCCGAGACGGTCGGCGAAGGACCGCTCGCGCTGGTGATGACCTATCCGTATTACCTGCATCTGGCCGACCAGGTCTGGCCCGATCGCCTGATCTACTTCAATATCGATGATTACCGACTGTACTGGCCCGACGTCGCCGACGAGGTGACCCGGCTCGAACATCGAGCGGTTCGCGAGTCCGACCTGACCGTCTGCACATCGCTCTATCGCGCCAACGAACTGCGAGCCGCCGTCCCTGAAGCGGCCGACCGGATCAGGCACCTGCCTCACGGAGCCCCGACCCGTTCGATCCCCGACGCCCCGCAAGCTCTCCCAGCCCCCGCGCCCGCCGACATCGCCGATCTGCCGCGCCCGCTGATCGGTTATATCGGGACGATGGAAGACCGGGTCGACTGGTCACTGGTACTCGGCGTGGCCCGGTCGAACCCAGAAGCCTCAATCGTTCTCGTCGGACGGGTCGGAGCCGATGGTTCAGCCTCGTGGCAGGCCGAGCGCCGGGCCTGTCTGGAGCGACCCAACGTCCACGCGATCGGCTGGCGAGGCCAGGACACCATCGATGCCTACAACCGGTCGTTTGATCTGGCGCTGATCCCCTACCAGGTCGCCCACCCGTTCAACCTGGCGAGTTGTCCGACCAAGATCATGGACTCGATGGCCTCGGGCCGACCCGTCGTCGCGACCGACCTGCCCGAATGCCGGCTCTATCGCGACCAGTTCGACGTGGTCGAACCGTCGGGGTTCATTGAAGCCGTCCGCGCCCGAATCCAGGCTGGACCCGACGACGGCCGGGCCGCTCTCCGACTGGCGACCGCCCGCGAAAATTCTTGTCGGAATATTGCCGAGAAGCTGCTCGACTGGATCAAGCCCAGATCGTGAGACACGGGAACTTCACGGAGCGGTTGGCACGGGACTTCGCGCGGGGTAGATTGGTTCCACTTCGGGTCCTTCCCTTTTTGACCCACCCGTCCTCAAGTCCATGACCCGGGAGCCGTTCCGATGAGCCTCGGCCTGCGCATTCGCCTGTCGTTCATGATGTTCCTGCAATACTACGTCTGGGGGATCTGGCTGCCGATTCTGGGCCTGTACCTCGGCTCGAAAGCCGTCGGCCTGAAAGAGGCGGAGATCGGCTGGATCTATACGGTCTACGGCTTCGGCTCGATCCTCGGCCCGTTCATCCTCGGGCAACTGGCCGACCGTTTCCTTCCGACCCAGATCGTCATGGCGGGAGCCCACCTGATCGGCGGCGTCTTGCTGATCGCCACGGCTTACGCCACCGGGTTCTGGCCAATCTTCCTCCTGCTGTTTGCCTACTGCAACCTGTACATGCCGACGATGGGGCTGTCGAACTCGATCACGTTCCGGTCGGTCGGCGGAGGGAAGCGAGACCTGGTT
>JAJYCH010000269.1 GCA_021778575.1 Planctomycetota bacterium | reverse complement strand
CGAACCTTACCCTCGGCCGAAGAAGTCGCCCCCTGGGTCGAAGCGATTGTCCGGCTCTGGGAGACAACTGGACCCACGGCATCGCACCAGGAAATCGCCGCGCAATCCCTCAGAACGACGCCCGGCGCGGGTCTGATTCGCTCATTCTTTCAATCGATTATTCAGGCTTCTTCGGGCACCCATCGACCGATCCATTCCAGCCCGACGCGCCGAGCCCGGTCGATGGTGCTGGTCCCCTATTTCGAGAGGATCGAGCGCGCCTGCGAGACCTCGCTCCGGAAGCTCGAAGAAGCCGGGGTCCACGTGGTCCGGTCGGAAGGCTGCCCGCAGATTGACGTGGCCCGCAACGCGCTGGCCTCTGATGCTCTGAATCAGGGAGCCGAGACGATCTTCTTCATTGACGCCGACATCGGCTTCGACCCGGCGGATGCGCTTCGGCTCCTGGCCCGGTCCGAACCGGTGATCTCCGGGGTCTACGCCCGGAAGCGCCGACGGGCCTTCGCCAGCGTCTTCGAGCCGGGAATTACCGAGGTGATCTTCGGAGCCGACACACCGGGTCCGTACCCGCTCCGGTACGCCGCCGGCGGTTTCCTCAGGATCAAGGCCGAGGTCCTGGTCCGGATGATCGACCAGTTGAATCTTCCCGTCTGCAACACCGAATGGGGCCGGCGCGACTGGCCGTTTTTCCTGCCGCTGGTCGTCCCGACAGCCGATGGCGCGAATCATTACCTGGGCGAGGACTGGGCCTTTAGCCATCGCCTCCACCAGATCGGCATCACTCCGCTTGCCGACACCTCGATTCGCCTCTGGCATATCGGCTCGCATGCCTACGGCTGGGAAGACGCCGGCGACGAAATCGCACGTCACCCAACCTATCGGATCAAGTTCGATTCGAACGCGAATCCGGAAACAAACGCACAGGCATGACGGGTGTGCCCGAATTTTCTTGGGGTCTCTGCTCAACCCTGTCCTTTAGTTTCCCGAGGAAGCCCTCTCTGGAGTGCGAGAGCTTGCTCTCGCTCTGGCGACCGGAGCTTGCTCCGAGCCTGAGCGACCTGGCCAACAAGGGTTTTTCCGACCAGGACCGTGGAGCAAGCTCCCCGAAGCAGAGCGAGAGCAAGCTCTCGCACTCCAGATAACCAATCCGTCCACAGCCCCCAGAAAATGGGGGCACACCCGGCATGACGCCATCCGAAATGTCCGGTTGCCGGAATCGATCTCGAAGAATAGACTGGCGGCCATCGACTCCCGGACTTCTTGACGCAAGGCACGGATGCCCCGTTATTCTTGGCCCTTTTCTTCCCTGGCGATGACCACCGCGCTCCTGGCCTGGGGCCTGGCTCCGGCCTCGTTCGCGCCCGGATGGTCCGGTCGAATTCGTGGCGCTCTGCGGGCCGACGAGCGCAGCCTGGCCGATCTCGAACGGATCGAGCGCGGCTACTATGAAGTCCTTAACGACTCCGGCCGACGGCTCGACCAGGCCGCCAGTGCCCGGCCTTCCCCGCCGCCAAGCGACTTCGGACCACTGACCTTGACCGTGGCTGATGTCCGCGAATACATGCTCAAGCCAAACCTCTCGGTTCCGCATCGAGGGGCCACCTGGACCACCAATTCGCGAGGAATGCGCGACCGCGAATACAGCCTGGCGAAGCCGGCGGGCGTCTACCGGATCGGTCTGGCGGGCGACTCCATCGGCGCTGGCTGGGGGGTCGAGGATGGCCAGGGATTCGAGCCGGTCTGGGAAAATCGCTGGAACCAGGAACGGCCGGTCGAGATCTGGAACCATGCGGTCCCCGGACTCGCCCCAGGCCAGCGCTGGGAACATTTTTCGCGCGAAGGGTGGGCCGCGAACCCCGACCTCGTCGTGTTCCAGGGATCGCCGGCCGACCTCGGCTGGGACGACCGGAAGCTTCGCTCGCTCCTTCCGAACGGGATCGGCTGGGAGGTCGCCGCCTACCGCGACGCCTTCCAGACCGCGCGGATTCGCCCGGGCGGCGACGAAAATGACTACAAAATCGCTCTCAAACCGCATCGCGAGGCGATCCTGGCGAGCGTCTATCGGACCGTGGTTGACGACTGCCGGTTGCGCGGCGTGGTCAGCGTCTGGCTGCTTCTGCCCCGGGTGGGCAAGCCCACTCCACCGGCCGAACGCTCGCGGTTGGTCAAGCTGGCGCGAACCGCCGGTTTTTCCCGAGTTGTCGATCTTTCCGATACCTTCGACGGTCTCGACCCCGCTCGACTGGCGATCGGTCCCAACGATTTCCATCCCAACGCGCAAGGCCACGCCCGCCTGGCCCTGCGACTCGACGAGGCACTCCGCGAGCTTCGGAATCAGGGAGGTGACCGACGATGAATGACCCGAAATCCACGCCCGAGGCCCGACCCTCCCTCGTCTGGCTGCTGGTGACGACCAGCGTTCTCATCGCCGGCCTGACCCCGTTGCCCACCGGCTGGGCGTCGAGCGTCCGCGAGACTCTTCAATCAAACTCACCCGACCGAGCGACAGCCGCCGGAGGCTATTACGAGGGGCTGATCGCCGGATCATCAGCGAGCGACCGAGGTGCGCAGACACCGCTCGAACGCTGCTTGATCGGCAACCCGATCGGCCACAACCGGAGCCAGGTCAAGGAAGTCACTCGCGAGTTGAAGGACGATTTTCTCCAGTTCGACCTCAAGCCGAACTACGAATCGCGCTTCTTCGGCCAGCCGTTCGCGACCAGTTCCGAGGGGCTCCACGACCGCGAGTACGACCTCGACAAACCAGCGAATGTTTACCGGATCATCTTGCTCGGCTCGTCGATCGACATGGGTTGGGGGGTCGCGACGCCCGACACGTATGAAAACTTGCTCGAAGACTGGCTCAACGCCGAGGCCGGTCGTCGGGGGATCTCGCGACGGTTCGAGGTTCTTAACTTCGCCGTCCCGGCCTACGGCCCGGTCCAGCGCTACGAGGTCTTCCACCGCAAGGCGCTTGCCTATCATCCCGACTTTGTCCTCTTTTCCTCGACAATGATCGACCCCCGGCTGGTCGAGATCCACCTGGGCGGCCTGATCAAGAACAAGGTCGACTTGAAGTACGACTTCTTCAAGCAAGCCGTCAGCGCTGCCGGGATCGACATCGACCGCGAACAGGCCAGCGGGTGGGCCAACCTGAACCATCAAGCGGCGTTCAAGGCGAAGGTGAAGCAAAATCACTGGACGTTCGCCGACGCGGTGCTCCAGACCCTCGCGGCCGACTGCCGGTCGCTCGGTCTGCCGATCGCCTGCCTGCTCGTCCCTCGGGCCAGTCGCGACGACGCCAGCGACGCCCGGGCGCTGACCGTCGCTCGACAGAACGGGATCAGCGCGCGTCACGCGATCCCCTTCATCGACCTGTCCGCCACCTTCGATGCGCTCGGAGCCTCGACGGTGGAAATCGCCCCCGGCGACGACCACCCCAACGCCCTCGGCCACCGCCTGCTGTTCGAGAAACTCGAACAGGCGCTCCTCGCCAATCCGGAACTGAGCCGCGAGTTGTTTCCGAACGAGCGGTGAGGCAACCCACACGATCCGGTTGTTTCTCTCGATTTTGGCACGATCCCGAGGCAACTTTCTCGTTCCCACGCTCCCGCGTGGGAACGAGATTTCCAGCCTTCAAGCCGTCCTCAATGGGTGTACCCGGAATTTCTTGGGGGGCCGCTGACGCGTAGGGTAGGTCGAGTGCAACGAGCCCCACCACGCACTCGTGGTGGGGCTCGCTTAGGCTCGACCCACCCTACTTTTTGGCCTGATGCAGCTTAACCGCGAGACGGACACCGGCATGGCTAACCCCAGAAAATCCGGGCCCCCGCCCTCAATGGTCGTTTGCAGCTTGGCCTTGACCCCTTGGGGAAATCTGGTCACCATGTTCGGTCACTCGGGATCGATGATCTCGAATGATCCTTCGCACCCTTTGATAAGATAAGAAGCACGACCATGGGCACGGACGCTCACCACCTCAGTCAGCTTCTGGACGTCGCCAACCGACTGCGGCCCGACCACGTGGCCGTTGAGGACGAGCGAGGCCAGGCTCTCACCTATCGCGAATTATTTCGCGCCGCCGACCGGCTGGCGACTCGCCTGCACCGCTGGGGCGTGGGCCGAGGCGACCGCGTCGGCCTGTTCCTGCCCAAGAGGCTCGAAGCCGTGGCGGCGATCCACGGAATTCTGCGCTCGGGGGCCGCTTACGTCCCGGTCGACCCCGGTTCGCCGGCGGTCCGAGGGGCGGGTATCCTGGCCGATGCCGGGGTCAGGGCGGTCGTCGTTCTGGCCGAGCACGCCGACGGACTTCGCGAAGCCTGGCCGAAAACCGGCCCGATCCCGCGATTCATCGTCGTGGGCGAGTCGCGATCGTGCCCGACCGACGCGAGCTGGGACCGCGTGCTGGGCGACGATGCCCCTTCGCCCCTGCCGCCGACGTTCGACGACCACGACATCGCGTACATCCTTTATACTTCGGGCTCGACCGGCCAGCCCAAGGGCGTGATGCTCTCGCACCGCAACGCCTTCGCGTTCCTCGACTGGTGCGACCAGACGATCGAAGTCCAGGCGAGCGATCGGTTTGCCTCGCATGCACCGTTTCATTTCGACCTGTCGATCTTTGACCTCTATGTCTCGTGCCGGGCCGGCGCGACGCTGGTCCTGATCGGCGAATCAACCGGCAAGGACCCGGCCAAACTCGGATTATTCCTGCGCGAGCGCGCGATCTCGGTCTGGTACTCCGCCCCTTCGATTCTGGCCTTGCTGGCCGACTATGGCGCGATCGATCAGCCGGGCTTCCCGGCCCCTCGGGTCGTCCTGTTCGCGGGCGAGGTCTTCCCGGTCGCCGCCTTGCGCAAGCTCCGCAAGACCTGGCCGGTCGCGGCGCTCTGGAACCTCTACGGACCGACCGAGACCAACGTTTGCACCGCGTTCGCGATCCCCGACACGATCGACGACTCACGCGAGACCCCCTTCCCGATCGGCTCCGCCTGCCCACCGGCGACGATGAAGGTCGTCGATGAGCGTGGCCAGGCCGTTCCGCCGGGAACGGTTGGCGAACTGGTCGTCGCCGGCCCCGGCGTGATGCTCGGCTATTTCGGCCGTCCCGACCTGACGGCGCGCGCGTTCCTGATCGACGACGAGACCGCCTGGTATCGGACCGGCGACCTCGTCACCGACGACGGGACCGGCTGCTACCGGTTCCACGGCCGTCGCGACCGGATGGTCAAGAAACGCGGCTACCGGATCGAGCTGGGCGAGATCGAGTCGGCCCTCTACCGCCACGAAGGAGTCGACCGCGCCGCGGTGATCGCCCGGGCCACCGACGACGGAGCCTCGCTCGTCGCCTTCATCGCCATGAAGCCCGGCCTGAAGGGCTCGATCATCGCCCTGAAGCGGCACTGCACGCGGTTTCTGCCGCCGTACATGGTCCCCGACGAGATCCAGTTCCTCTCGAACCTGCCGACCACCTCGACGGATAAAGTCGACTACCAGGGCTTGAAGCGGCTGGTGTCGATGGCGGGAAACTGAGATCCGATTTTGAACGACTGCCGCCTTTAACCACGAGTCCAGGGAAACACTTGAATAATGAAAAAGCTCTTTTTACAACATGTCACGGTATCAATCTTTTTATTGCTATTTCTCTCGATGGCTCGGGCTGATGGAATATCGGGCTACGCGTTGACCGACCTCGGTCCGGAAACCCGGACGACCAACACAGGTCCAGTCAACGCGTACACCATCTCGAACACAGGGGCGGGTGGGACCTTATCGATCGTGGGAGGTAACACATATGCCTTCCAGAGTACCAATAATCTGGTGTCCAACCCTGGATCGCTCCTGAACAGTTTCCCACCGTTCGCCAATGCGCCGATGACCGTGTCGCAGACTCAAGGGAACTCGAACTGGGCTTATAGCAAGTTGATCTTGCCGAACGTCTTTCTGAACCAATCGGGCCTGCTCGTCGCCACGGACGTCTCCGGCGTCAATGGCCAGTCGCAGCCGACGGCAAGCACCGTCTACGCCTCGACGAGGCAGGCCAACGGCACCTTCAGCGCACTCACACCGCTCTGGAGTACGGCCGACAACCAATCGAGCGGTGGCTTGATCGCTCATGTGGTCTCGCTCAACAACAGTGGCCAGATGCTCGGGGTGAGCACGCTCTCGCCAACTTCTGGCACGAACGCGCCTAATTATATTCTCTACGACATAAAAACAGGTGTGACAACTAGCCTTCAGTCGCTTCTGCCGCTCAAATTGACCGTTTCCGTTCCCATTGCCATCGACGATCAAGGTAGAATTCTGCTGGACACCCAGGTTCAGAACACACCGAATCAGCCCGGCAATAACGGTTCGGGAGTCCATGACGAACTCGTCCTGTTGACGCCCGCCAGCCTCTCGTCCGCCCCGCTCGCCGCGCCCGAGCCGACGACGCTGGTCACCCTCGCCGTTGCCGGAGTGGCGCTCGTGGTTCGTCGGCGGTGGAAGACACGCCCGATCGATCATCCCTGAAAACATGCGGTGGTGTCGATCGCCAAGGATGGCCTCTCATGAAGCTTCGCCACGCCTTGAGCTGGAAATCGTGGTATTACAAGGTCGTCCTGCCCGGTCTCCGGCGGCTCGGTCCCGAAGCTTGCGACTCGGCGCTGACGTGGTTCGGCCGCGCGGTCGTCGGGGCCGATTCGGATCGACGGCTCGCGATCGCTCGCGCGGTCCAGCGGGCCAATGCAACCTTACGCGCGGGTT
>JAJYCH010000268.1 GCA_021778575.1 Planctomycetota bacterium | reverse complement strand
CTCTTCCAGTCGGCTCAACTTCGTGGTGCCCGGGATCGGGACAATCCAGGGCTTCTGGGCGAGCAGCCACGCCAGAGCGATCTGGGCCGGCGTCGCCTTTTTCCGTTCGGCGATGCTGCCGAGAAGAAGGATCAGAGCCTGATTCGCCTTGAGGGCCTCGGGACGGAATCGGGGCAGAGTGCTGCGGAAGTCGGTGCTCTCGAAGGTCGCGTTCTCGTCAATCTTACCGGTCAGGAAGCCCTTGCCAAGCGGGCTATAGGGGACGAGTCCGATCCCCAGTTCTTCCAGGGTCGGGATGACTTCCTTCTCGGGAACGCGATGCCAGAGCGAGTATTCGCTCTGGAGGGCCGTGACCGGTTGGACCGCATGCGCACGGCGGATGGTCTGGACTCCCGCCTCGGAGAGGCCGAAGTGTTTGACCTTGCCTGCCTCGATCAGTTCCTTGACCGCCCCGGCGACTTCTTCAATCGGTACGTTCGGGTCGACCCGGTGCTGATAGAGCAGGTCGATGACATCGACTTTGAGCCGTTTGAGCGAGCCCTCGACGGCCTGCTTGACGTGCTCGGGCCGGCTGTTCAGCGCCGGTGGCCCCTTCATCCCTCGCGGATCGAAATTCGGGCTGATGTCGAACCCGAACTTGGTGGCGATCACCACCCGATCCCGAACGGGAGCCAGCGCCTCTCCGACAAGCTCCTCGTTCAGAAACGGTCCGTAGACCTCGGCGGTATCGAAGAAGGTGACACCTCGCTCCACGGAGGCATGAAGCAAGGCGGTCATCTCCGCCACGTCCTTGGGCGGGCCGTAGGAGAAGCTCATCCCCATGCAACCGAGCCCGAGGGCCGAGACTTCCAGGTTGCTCTTGCCAAGTTGTCGCTTTTGCATGACGACTCCTTTATGATTTATGTGGATTAATCGGTTTTCAACGACGCCATATCAATCGAGAACCGGTACTTCACGTCGCTCTTGAGAATTCGTTCGTAAGCCTCGTTGATCTGCTGGATCGGGATCACCTCCACGTCGGAGGTGATGGCGTGCTGCCCGCAGAAGTCGAGCATCTCCTGGGTCTCGGCGATCCCGCCGATGATCGAGCCGGACAGGCTCCGACGGCCGAACAACAGCGCGAAGGCCGAGATCGCCAGGGGCTTTTCGGGCGCGCCGACCAGCGTCAGGTTACCGTCGTGGGTCAACAGGTTCAGGTAAGCGTTGATGTCGTGGTCGGCCGAAACACAATCGAGGATGAAGTCGAAGCTGCCGGCATGCTGCTGCATCTCATCGGCGTTGCTCGAAACGACGACCTCGTGCGCACCCAGCCGCAAGGCGTCCTCACGCTTCTTCGGCGACGTGGTGAAGACGACGACATGGGCGCCGAACGCGCGGGCGAACTTCACGCCCATGTGACCCAGGCCACCCAGCCCAACGATCCCAACCTTCTTGCCCGGACCAACACCCGCACGCCGGAGCGGCGAATAGGTCGTGATCCCGGCACAGAGCAGAGGCGCGGTTCCGGCGAGATCGAGGTTCGACGGAACCTTGAGGACGAAGCGTTCGTCCACGACCACACTGTCGGAATAGCCGCCGTAGGTGACCGGGGCGGTCTCGTGCCGATCGGGAGAGTTGTAGGTGAACGTCGCGCTGGGGCACAGTTGTTCCAGGTCGACCCGGCAATTGGGACAGTCGTGGTCGGAGTCGACGAGACAGCCGACGCCGACGAGGTCCCCCGCCTTGTGCCGGGTCACGGCCGAGCCCACCCTGGTCACGCGACCAACGATCTCATGGCCGGGGACACAGGGGTAAACCGTGGCCATGACACTGCTCCACTCATTGCGGGCCGTGTGCAGGTCCGAATGGCAGATCCCGCAGAAGAGGATCTCGATCTGCACGTCGTGGTCGGTCGGATCGCGGCGAGGGATCGTGGTCGAGGCCAGCGGTGAGGTCGCGCTGATGGTGGAATAGGCTTTCGCGTGATACATGCGTCGATGGCCCGATGGTGAAGGCAAAGTGAAAAGTGATTCGAGGAGACCAACCTCGGTCCCGTGCTCTATTAGAGGCGTCCGATTCGTCGAGGGAAAGGAACATTCCTCCGAAACGTTTGCCTAATCCTGTGAAGGGGCAGGGCATCTACCCAAAAAATCGGCGATCTCGTAACCTATTACTGTGCGAAGCCGGGTCACAAGGGAGAACGCGATGGACAATCGGAACGACAATCGGGTGCGGCTGGCCCGCCTCCTTGGCGAGATCGCGGTCCACGAAGGCATGCATCAGACACTCGTCGAAGGCGTCCAGGTCTTTCGCCGATCGGAGCCGATGGCCCGTGCTCCGATGGTGTACCATCCGAACATCGTCATCGTCGGTCAGGGCCAGAAACGGGCCTACCTCGGCAATGAGGTCTACACTTACGACCCGTTCAACTATCTGGTCCTCTCGGTGCCGATGCCCGCCGAATGCGAGGCGGATGCCAGCCCTGAAGAACCCATCCTGATCGTCGCCATTGATGTCGAACCGATGATGCTTGGGGAGCTGATGCTCGAGATCGACGATCCCCTGCCGCCTGTTAGCCTGACGCCCCGAGGTATTTCAACGACGCCGATGAGCGAGGAACTGGGCGGAGCCGTCATCCGGCTTCTTGAGTGTCTGAAATCTCCGCTCGATAGCCGCTTACTCGGTCGCCAAATCATTCGCGAGATTGCCTATCGGGTGCTTCTCGGCGAACAAGGCGGAGCCCTGCGTGCCCTGGCCAACCGTGACGACCACTTCGCCCGGATCGCCCGGGTCGTCAAGTACATGCATACCGAGCACGCGAAACCGATCACCGCCGAAGAGTTGGCCAGACGCGCGGGGATGAGCCTGTCGATCTTCCACCACCACTTCAAACTGATGACGGCCAGCTCTCCGCTCCAGTATCTGAAACGGATCAGGCTCGACCGAGCCAAGCGGTTGATGGCACACGATGGCTACAACGCAGGGACCGCCGCGAGGGCTGTCGGCTATGAGAGCGCGTCGCAGTTCAGCCGTGAGTTCAAACGACTCTTCGGCGTGACTCCCGTCGAGGAGGCCGAGCAGACGCGGTCTCGTCTTATGGCCCAGTAATGCCCCCAAAGAATCACTCAGAACCTCGACCAACCGTCGCCTCCGGTTGTACTCGAAGCCCGGCCACCGTCCTCCGGTCGCGAATCTGCGAGAGACGGAAGATCATCGAGCCCTCGCGGTTCATTCGGGCGACTGACGCCCCTGACTGTTTCCATCCTGGGCCGATCGTCACGTCCCATGAAATTCCAGGCATTCACCTCTACAGTTTCGGGATCACTCCGCTCCGATGCGTCTGTTTTGTGGGCCTGGGACGGACCCGGTTGGGAAGCGGATCGCCGGTCTCCCGGTCGAATTCGTCGGGGCTCAACTTCTCGGGCATCACGTCGTTACTCTCCCGAGTCCAGTCCGACAAGGCTTTTCGCATCGTTGCCAGATCCCCGGCAAACTTCGGGTTCCGGGCGAGGTTGATCGTCTCATCAGGGTCGGTGTCGAGGTCGTAAAGCTCCTCGACGGGGCGAGGTTTCACGAAGCATGATCCCTGGAACGGGGTCAACTTGCCCTCGTCCCGGAGCCGACGCATTGCCAGGAACGTCGGGCTCCGGACCGCATCGGCGGGCGGGGTGAGCGGTTGGTCGTGGTCGTCGTTCCTGATGTACTTGAACCGATCGGAGCGGACGGCCCGACCGTGCGAGGCGAAGTCGTGCCAGTTCCGCTCGGCGAAGATCAAGGGCCGGACCTTCGCCGTCGGGTTCTGGAACAAGGGCGAGAGATCCTTGCCCTGGAAGGTCGGCCCCGGCTCGATCCCGGCGAGTTTCAGGATCGTCGGCGCGATGTCGATGGTGCTGACGAGGCTCCCGCAACGACCTCCCGGCGCGATCTGTCCCGGCCAGCGGGCAATCAGGGGCGTCCTGATCCCCGAGTCGTAGAGCGTCGTCTTGCAACGGGGGAACGGCCGACCGTTGTCGCTCAGGAAGAGGATCAAGGTGTCCCCGGCGACCTTCTGGCGGTCCAGTTCCGCCAGGACCTCGCCGACGTGATGGTCGAGGCGACTGATCTCGTTGTAGTAAAGCGCCAGATCCTTGCGAACCTCGGGCACGTCGGGCAGATAGGCCGGGACGACGACATCTTCGGGGCGGTGCGGCTCGGCGATTGCCCCCGATGAGTAATCGCGGTGCGGGTCAAATGAGGCCAGCCAGAGGAAGAACGGTTTATCCTTGGGACGGTCCCTCAAGACGGGAACCCACTGGTCGCAGCCGCTTTGAACCGCACTGGAACCTTCGGCGGTCATCCGTGCCCTGGCATCTTTCGCCGTCGCGAGTTGGAACCCCGCCGTGTTCGCGTCGCGGACGAGGTCGAACCGGGACTTGATGGCGTTGCCGAGATGCCACTTCCCGGCGGCGGCCGTCCAGTAGCCCGACGCCTTCAATTTCTCGACGAACGTGACTTGCTCGGGCGGCAGCGGCCAGTGCAACTCCTCGGCGTCGGTGTTATGCGGGTAGCGTCCGGTGATGAGGCTGGAACGGCTGGGGCTGCACGAACTGGCCGTCACGAAGGCCCGGTCGAACCGGAGGCCCTCGCGTGCCAATTTGTCGATGTTCGGGGTCTTGATCTTATGATTACCGAAGGCCCCGCAATCGTCCCAGGCCATGTCGTCGGCGATGATCAGGACGATGTTGGGTCGCTTCGGCGGTTCGGCCGCTCGGGCCGAACCGAGCATCAGGAGGATCGATGCCATCAGGATGACCGTCTTCATGCTCCGTCCCTCGTTCCGGCTTGATCGAACCCGAAAAGCCTCGCCGCCGTCCCGCCCAGGATCTTCGCCTGATCCTGGGCGGATAAGTGAGTCAGGTAAGAGCGGACTCTTTCCCGACAGGCATGATACGAGATTCCCGTGGCCTTCGCACCGAACCCGCCGCCATAGATCAGCCGATCGGGGCCGAACCGTTCGACCAGTTCCCCGATCACCGGCCCGATGTCGCGGTGAGGGTACTCCCCTCGCTCGGGGAGGAGCGAGAGTTTCATGATCGTGTTGGGGAAGCTCGCCCAGCCGAGGACCGTATTGTACTCCTGCGGGCTGCCCTGAAACGGCCTGCCCAGGTGGTCGATGATCACCGGCGTCCTGGGGAATTCACGGATCAAGGGCTCGAAACCGGGAGCGTAGCGGGGCTCGATGTGTAGCTGGACCGCCAGGCCGAGATCGCCGACATGCGCCCAGAAGGATCGTAACTCTGGCGTGCCGAACGGCGGCAGGCGATCCGGTGCGTAGGCGTGGATGCGGGCGGCGACGATCTTCCCCTCGTACTCCCCGACGAGTTCGGACATCCGGCCCAGCGAGTCCGATCGGTCCGCGAAGAACAGGCAGGTCCCCTTGAGCCTGCCTCGGCCGACTTCGAGGCAGTGACCCAGGTAGCGATGATCGTCCTGGTAAGGTTCGGGATGAGCGACGACGGCGAAATCGACACCGGACTCGCCCATGCACCGCAGCAGGTCTTCGGGCGTGGCGGGCTCGATGGGTTGATACGGCCCATCCGGATGATAGGGATACCGGGAATCGTCGCGACCGGCGAAGCAATGCGCATGGGTATCGATCACCGACGCGGATAGGTCAGAGGGTGTTTCCGGGACTAAAGGTTTCGCTGCGACCTGGGGTGCCTGTCCTCGCATGGAATCAGCCTCCGATGATTTGGCGGGCGTCGATCGCCACTTCGTCGCCCGAGTTCAGACCAACGGTCGGATGGAATTCTCGCAGGAGCGGACGACAAAGCGTCGGCCTTACGAGGTGGACTCCGAACGCGGATACGCCCAGTCTCAGGTCCTTTGTCGATAGTTGTCGTTTGCCAGGCTGTTTTTCAGCAATGGGACGGCCAAGTTCATGGAATCCGTTGGTGGAAGGGACATCCGGAGGCGGCAAGTACTCATGGGTTTCGCGGTGGCGGTGGTCGGGGTGGCCGCACTCCTCCTGCTTGGACGCCGGGACATGCCATTGGAATCCAGACTCCAGTAAGGATATCATCCGGGAGCCTCCGAGATCGATCGCATGCCCGTTCCTGCCCTCGGCATGTCGAAGATCGCCCCCCCCGCCGCCCGATCGGAGTGACCCAGTGCGACAGCAACACGAGCATCCCGCCTCACGCTCGCCCCGGCACCCGTCGGTTTCCCGGCGCTTCGCACTTCAGGCCGGGGCGGTCGGCTTACTCGGGCTGGGTACGGATCACCTGGCGGCCCTCCGCTCGGCGGTCGCCTCCGACGATCTCACCCTGAAGAATTCACCGGCCCGGTCGGTGATTTTCATCTTCCTCTCCGGCGGGCTGGCCCAGCACGAGAGCTTCGACCCCAAGCCCGACGCCCCCGAGGGCATCCGGGGCGAGTTCCGTCCCATCGCCACCAGGACGCCGGGCGTCCACGTCTGCGAGCACCTGCCGCTGCTGGCCGCGAGAAGCCACCTCTGGTCGATGGTCCGCTCGCTGACCCACGGCACGAACGACCACTCGGCGGGTCACCACGTCATGCTCACCGGCCGGTCGGACCTGCCCCCCGGCTTCGACCCCAACCAGCCCAAGCCGACCGACTGGCCCTCGATCGCCGCCGTGGCCGGGGCGACGGCGAGATCCGGCAATAACCTGCCCCCGGCGATCGTCCTGCCCGAGCGTCTGGTCCATAACACCGGTCGTGTGATCCCCGGCCAGTTCGCCGGGGCGATGGGGCCGCGTCGCGATCCCTGGTTCGTCGAGGCGT
>JAJYCH010000267.1 GCA_021778575.1 Planctomycetota bacterium | reverse complement strand
CGGCGAAGCCCTAAATCTGGAGTGCGAGAGCTTGCTCTCGCTTTGGCGACCGGAGCTTGCTCCGAGCCGAGTGACCTGGCCAACGGTTTTCAGTCGACGACCGCGGAGCAAGCTCCGTGAAGCAGAGCGAGAGCAAGCTCTCGCACTCCAGAGAACCAATCCGTCCGCAGCCGCCCTGAAAATCGGGGTACACCCAATTTCGCCCAGGGTTCTCAACGACCCAGGCCGAGCCGGTCGCGATGATAGGCAAGCCGCTGCGAGACATCCATCCTGGCAAAGTCAGGACGGCCATCAAGCGTACTCGGGAAGCCGTTTTTTGATGGCTTGGCGACCGAGGGCGTCGCGATCTCGACCGGCGGATGATCATGGCAAGCACACGCTTTGGCGGTCGGAGCGACGACCTTGGAAGCGTGGTCGTGACAGGCGCAAGCCTCGGCCTTGGCTGGTTCCGGGCGAGCCGGGACGGTGACGGATGTCTTGGTTTCGCCATAGCTCATTGACCCGGTCTGGAGCATCAGGTCGTCCGCGAGCGTCCGCCGGGGTGCGATCCCCAGTTTCCCGAGCACGGCGTGATAAGCCTTCACCGCTTCGACCGGCCCGATCACTCCATCGACGATCAACCTCAAGAATTGAATAAACGCCAGTTGATTCTCGGCGTTGTTGATCTTCCGGCCGTAGAGAGCAACCTTGGCCCCATACTTCTGGGCATCGGCGAGCATCTGGAACGCGTCGAGAGTCGTCCCGGCCGAACCACCGAGGATGCCGACGACCAGGTGCGGGTCGTAGCGAACCAGCTCCTCCATCGCCCTCGGCCCGTGGTAGACGATCTTGAGGAACGTCGGCCGACCGGCGGGAGCGACACCGGCGAGCATCCGGGCGATCATGTCGTTGAGGTACGACGGGAGAATCGCCGGGTCGATCGCGTTCGGCATGTTCGGGTCGAAGACTTCGAGGAAGTAGCGAAAATTCTTCCGCTCGGCTTCCTCGCGGAACTGATGGAACCGTTCGAGCGTGGCCAGGTCGAGAGCCAGGTCGTTGTTGAACGTCACGCTGTACAGGCCCAGATCCGCCCCCAGAGCGCGCTCCTCGGGCGAGCAATCGAGGTGGCCGCACTGGATGTGGTCGAGACTGGCCGACCGAAACGGCCGTGCCGGCTCCTGGGCGTAGCGTGAACCTCGGGCGATGTGAACATCCGTGGTATCGTTGGCGCGAGCGGCCGGGGTGATCGCCGAGTTCTCGAACAACCGTTCGCGGATCGTCAGGGCGTGGTTGGTGCTGGCCGACATCAGCATGATATCGACGACCCCCTGGTGAATGATCGCGCGGATCTGCTCGCGATATTCTTCGAGCGTCTTGAACCGGACCTCGCCCGAATGGGCCTCGGGCGACTGCCCCGGCGCGCCGATGCCAAACGCCATGTCGGCGTCCTTGGCGTCGGCGAGGATGAACTCGCGACACCCCGACGGGTTGGCGTGGATGCTCGCGAGTTTCCGGTCGAGCGATTTAACCACGTGATCCCCCTTGCCCCGAGATCGTCACCCGGGACTTGCCCATTGACCCATTCCCGCCGCCCGATCCCATCGTTACTTTGATGCCGCCGGTCGAAGGTTGCGAGGCGGGTTTCGGCAGGATCGCGCCCTTGCTGGCGTTCGGATTCAACTTCAAAACCTGATCAATTGTTCCTCGAAGCACCTGTCCCGAGTGCTGCAAGGCTGACACTTCCTTCGGCCAGAGTTCGATCTCAAGTTGAGCCTCGACCCCGTTCCGACCGACGACCGTCGGCACCGAGATGCAAACATCGCGCATCCCATATGTCCCGTTCACCAGCGAAGCCACCGGCAAGATTCGCCGACTGTCGAGAGCAATCGAATGGATCACGTCGGCGATCGACAGGCCAACCGCGAACCCCGCTCCGCCCTTCAGCTTGATGACCTCGGCCCCGCTCCCGCGAGTCTTGGCGAACAGGGCATCAGCCGTGCCCGAGGTCCAGCCCGGGAACTTATCGAGCGGCAAGCCCGCCGCCTGAGCGGCCGACCAGATCGGCACCATGCTGTCGCCATGCTCGCCGAGGATCGTCGCCGTGACCTGCGTCGGCGGAAGTTTGAGCGACTCGGCGATCAAACTTCGGAACCGAGCCGAATCGAGTTCGGTCCCCAGGCCAATGACCTGAGTCGAGGGCAAGCCAAGCTGGAGCGTGGCGAGGTACGTCAAGACATCGACCGGATTCGAGACAACCAGGACGATTGCTGACTTTTTCAAGCCAGCACTTTTGACGTTTCCAAGAATGCCGAGGAAAAGCTCGACGTTTCGGTTGATCAGGTCGAGCCGGCTCTCATCCGGCTTCCGGCGCAGGCCCGCCGTGATACAGACGAGGTCGCTCTCGGGGATCGCTTCATAGCCGGTCGCCCTGATCCGCTGGTCGGCCGCGATCGACGAACCGTGAAGCAGATCGAGAGCCTGGCCCCGGCAAAGATCCGCGTTGACGTCGATCAGGTCAAGCCCGCTGACGATCCCGCCGCACTGTAACGCATAAGCCGCGCAAGAGCCGACCAACCCGCCCCCGCCGATGATGCTGACCTTCATGAGGAACCCCCGTGTTTGTAGGGTAGGGCTTGCCCTGCCGTCCCCTTGGCGACCGTTGTTTCAAAACGGCAGGGCAAGCCCTACCCTACGCAGATTCAGAACCACGAACGAAGAACCTGGACTATCCCACCGATGATCGCGAACACCCCGCAAGCCGACCAGCAACACGATACTCCCATGAGAAGCCGTTCATTCAACTTCGAGGGATGATTTGCCGTGGCCGCCATCAGATAGGTTGACACGCCCGAGGTCACCATCACGGCTCCGGTGATGATCAATGACCACGAATTGGGCATCCGTTTCTCCATCAATTCCGCGAAGCCGACCCGTTCATCGCTCGCATCACCTGATCGGTGATCGCCTGGACCATCGCGTCCATCGGCTCGCCGTTCGATGACGGAGCGGGCGCGGCGGCCTGCTGGAGCTTGGCGGGGATGAAGGCGTTGGGCTCGGGCTTGAAGTCGGTGTAGCCTTCGCGGAACAGGCTGTTGCCGCAGAGGTCGCAGTTTTCGAGGCCCTTTTCGAGCCGGACGTCGCGGATGCCCAGATTGGGCTTGATCTTGATCAGCTCGGCGGCCTTGGCGTCGTCGTAGTAATTCACCCGGCCGAGTTGCTTGGTCAGGATCAAGATCCGGCAGTAGGCGTCGATGATCTCGGTCTTGAAGTAGGCGTCCATCAGGTCGGGGCCGCAGGTGATCGTGCCGTGGTTCGCGAGGATGATCACGTCGGTATCCTTGACGTAAGGGATCACCGTATCGGCAAACGCTTGCGTTCCGGGCGTCTCATACGGGGCGATGGCAACCTCGCCGAGGAAGACCTCGAACTCGGGCATCGTGCATTTCGGGATCGGTTCGTGAGCCACGGCGAACGCCGTCGCGTGCGGCGGGTGGCAGTGAACGCAGCTCTTGATATCAGGACGCGTTTTCATGATCGTCAGGTGCAAGAGGATCTCGCTCGACCGCTTTCGCTTGCCCGAGACCTGCTTGCCGTCCATGTCGACGATGCAGAGGTCGTCGGGCTTCATGAACCCTTTCGAGACGCGAGTCGGCGTGCAGAGGACGCGATCCTCGCTCAGACGAAACGAGATGTTGCCATCGTTGGCTGCCGCGAATCCCTTGTTGTAGACCCGTCGGCCGATCTCGCACATCTCCTCGCGAAGCTTCCATTCGCTCATCAAATTGCCGTTGCTCGACATGGCCAGGTTCCTTTTGGGAATTCGAGAGAACTTGAATCGACTTCTTCAACAATTGATTTGATCGATCAACGCAGCGCAGTATGCGTCGATCGGTTTCTTCGACGGCTTGAACGGATTGGCCGCCTCGGCCCCTTCGCTCAGGGCGATGATCGAGCCCGGCGACGCCCCCAGGTCGTCATAGGCGATCACTTCCTCGCCGCGTTTTTCAGAGTCGCCCGTCAAGGCGTCTGCCGTCATCGGCAAGGCAATGACGAACCGGGCGGCCTTGAGCGCCGGGTGGGAGCGAGAGAGCGTCACGCGACCGATCACCTCGGCAATCCTCATCGCGCGGCCTCCATTTCTTCGAGTCCTATGGGGATCATCGGGGCACCCCCTTGGCGGAACCGCTCGCCGATCTGTTTGAGCAAGTAAATCGACTTGTCGCGAGGTTCAACCACGACCAGGTTCACGCCCAGATGATGGATCGCCCGGGAAACCGCGTCGGGATCGCAGACGGTCGCCGGGCGAATGCCGTCGATTCGACTGGTCCGAAACGTCGCGAGCGACGCCTCGTCGGCGATCACAAAAGCGCCTCGACCATCCCCCTCGACGACCCAGCGCGCCGCTTCGATCGATCCGCCGCCGACCTCGGACCAGCCTTCGAGCAAGATCCGTCGGATCGCATCCGCTGTCCCGACCTTTGACTCGATCGCGAAGCCCCACTCCCCTTGCCGGCGAGCCGTCGCCGAGGCAGATTCATTTTTTGATACGTAACGAATCCGGATGCGTTTTCGACGTAACAAATCGAGAGCCAGAGGAGTGACGACCGTGCCGCCGGCAACGCGAATCTCCTCGACATCACCAACCGCTTCCGCGTGCCGGAGCGAGAACAGTCGCTCGACGAAGACGTGGTCCTCGTGATCCGGCTTCGAAGGCCGAACGACCGGCCGAGTTGGCCGGGCGATTCCTCCCAGGACGGCCATCACGGCCGCGTTGACCTCGGTCCAGCTTGGCGTCATCGATCGGGCAACCCCATCACGCTCCAACGTCCCGGCGTCGTCTTGCCGAGCTGATCTTGCAACAACGCCCCATCACTCGTCACCAGCACCTGATCGCCACGTCCCGCCCCCATCCGGTCGAACACCAGGACTGGCTCGCCATCTCTTCGGCCGTCTCTGGACTCAAGCTGAACCACGAGCAACCGCTCCCCCTGCAACGAGGGATGCTTGATCGTCGTCGTCACCGTACCCAGGACCCTGCCAAGTTGCATCGAAGCTTTCCTTCCGATCAAACAAACCGCATCGTCCCCACAACCGCCGTCCGGCGCTGCCGGGTATAGGTCAACGGTGTCGTCACGCCTTCACCCGTCGGGCCGGCGATCGAGAACGACAGAACCCCTTCGCCTCCCAGACCCAGACCGGCGGTGCTCGGTCCGTTGATGACGAAGATCGTGCAATCCATCAGCTTGCCCATCCGCGACATCACCGAGGTATCTCGCGAATGCAGGATCGCCGTGTGGTTATATCCATGCTCGCTGGCGTGAGCCAGTTCGATGGCCCGATCGACGTCGGGCACGCGGACGAACGGGATGAATGGCATCATCTGTTCGTGCTCGACGAACAGGTGGTCGGCCCCGGTCTCGCCGTAAACGATCTCGGTCCCTTGCGGGGCCTCGACGCCCGCGTGCCGGGCGAGCACGGCGGCGTCGTTGCCGACGAGATCCTTGTTCACGTGATAATGCTTGTCGTCGCCGATCACGAACGCTTTGGACGTCAGCTTGTCGATCTGGTTCGAGTTGAGCCGGAAACCGCCGTGGCGGCCAACAGCTTCCATCAGCTTGTCGAAGATGTCGGAGACCGCGAACACCTGCTTCTCGCCAATGCAGAGCAAGTTATTATCGAATGCCGCTCCGGTGATGATCGACTTCGCGGCGTTCTCGATGTCCGCCGTCGCATCGACGACGACCGGCGGATTGCCCGGCCCGGCGACGACCGCCCGACGCTTGCTCGCAAGCGCGGCCCTGGCCACGGCGGGCCCACCGGTTACGACGAGAAGCTTGACGCCTCGGTGATCGAACAGGGCGGCGGCCGATTCGAGCGTCGGCGTCTCGATGATCGTGATCAGGTCGTCGAGACCGATCGCCTCGCGGATCGCCCGGTTGAATCGGCGGACCCCTTCGGCGGCGATCTTCGCCCCCGATGGGTGAGCGTTGACGACCACCGTGTTGCCGGCGGCGAGCATGTTGATCGCGTTGCCGGCCAGAGTGGGCAGGCTGTGCGTGACCGGCGTGATCGCGCCGATGACACCGAACGGGGCGTAGTCGGTCAGAGTGATCCCATCGTCGCCCGACCAGTTGTCGGTTCGGAGGTATTCGACGCCGGGAGCCAGGGGGATCGCATCGCGGAGCTTGGCAATTTTATGATCAAGTCGGCCGATCTTGGTCTCTTCCATCTCCATCCGGCCCAGTTCCTCGGCCTGGCTCACGCAGATGTCGCGGATGCACTGGACGGCCTTCTTGCGACAGACGAGCGGGCGCTTGCGATACTTCGCGAACGCCGCTTCAGAAGCGGTCACAGCGGCATCGGCCGTCGGGTAAACGCCGTCCTTGCCGCCGGGCCTGGGAGTCGTCCCGTTGCCATTCGCCGAGTTGGTCCCGGTTCCCATCTGGGTCAGAACCTGCTGGATGACGTTGCGGATCAGGTCTTCGGACATTTCCATGGGCGTCACCGTCGGGTCAGAGGGCCGGTAAAGGATTTGTGCGTGTGCGATCAATCGCGGTTCGAGAAGATGGTCTTGCCGCCGACGTCCACCGTGTCGACCAGGCCAATCACCACCGCGTCAATCGGTAATTTCTCGGTCTCGGGGGTGAGTCGTGCGCTCGAACCCTGGCAGACCAGGACCATCTCGTCGAGCCCCGCCCCGAGCGTGTCGACGACGACGAACGTGCGGCCGGTGGGGACGAGTTTGTCTTTCGTTTTCTCGTCGACGCGGTAGGGCTCCACGATCAACAGCTTGTGACCGGTCATGGACGCAACCTTCTGCGTC